>NZ_PDDL01000056.1:0-23630 GCF_020833785.1 Kocuria sp. CCUG 69068 | reverse complement strand
GCCGCGGCCTGCTCGAGGGCGTGCTCGAGCGCGCCGTCGAGCAGCTGCGGGCCCGGGGCGCGAGCGGGCTGTCGGCCTGGCTCGGCCCCTCGATCTGCGGCAGCTGCTACGAAGTGCCGGCCGCCATGCGCGAGGAGTCCGCGGAGCGGATCCCCGCGGTGGCCGCCACGACGTCCTGGGGCACCCCTGCCCTCGACCTGCGCGCCGGGGCCCGGGAGCGGCTGACCGCCCTCGGGGTCGGCGTCGTCGAGCCGTCGGGGGCCGGCCCCTCCTGCACCCTCGAGAACGAGCGGCTGTCCTCGCACCGCAGGGACCCCGGCTCCGGCCGCATCGTCGGCCTCGTCTGGCGCTCGGGTCCCCGCGGGGAGGACGCCGCGTGAGCGCCGACCCGGCTGCCGCCCCCGGCGGCGACGATCCGCGGACCCTGGAGCTCGCCCGGTCCCTCGACCGGGTGCGTGCCCGGATCGCGGCCGCGGCGCGGGGGAGCGGGGCGGCCGAGGAGCCCGTGCTGGTCGCCGTGACGAAGTTCTTCCCGGCCGCGGATGTGGCCCGGCTGCACCGGCTCGGCGTCCGGGACGTGGGGGAGAACCGGGACCAGGAGGCCGCCGCCAAGGCGCGGGAGGTGGCCGGGCTCGTGGACGGACCCCTCACCTGGCACTTCGTGGGCCAGCTCCAGTCCAACAAGGCGAAGTCGGTGGTGCGCTACGCGGGGTGGGTGCACTCCGTGGACCGGGCCTCCCTGGTCACGGCCCTCGGCAAGGCGGTGCAGCGGCACCGGGAGGCCGTGGCGGCCGGGGACGCGGCCCCCGGGCCGTGCGCCGAGCAGGACCTGACGTGCCTCGTCCAGGTGTCCCTGGACGCGGAGGAGCGCCGCGGCGGCGCCCGCCCCGAGGACGTCGTCGGGCTCGCCGAGCAGATCGCCGGCACCGAGGGGCTGCGGGCCGGGGGCCTCATGGCTGTCGCCCCGATGGGGGCACCCCCGGGGCCCGCCTTCGACCGCCTCCTGGAGCTCTCGCAGCGGCTGCGGCGGTCCCTCCCGGAGGCCACGGCGGTGTCCGCGGGGATGAGCCAGGACCTCGAGGAGGCGGTCGCCCGGGGAGCCACGCACGTGCGCGTCGGCTCCGATATCCTCGGGCCCCGGGCGCCCGTAGGATAGCTTGGAGGACGGCCCCGCGGGGCCAGGGCCGTACCGCGTTCCGGGCAGCACCACGGGCGCAGGGCGGTCCGAGGATCCCGGAACTCCCCCCACCGCCGATATCCGCACAGACAGTCAAGGAGAGCACCATGGCCGGAGCGTTGCGCCGCACCATGATCTATCTCGGCCTCGCCGAGACGGACGAGGACTACGACGAGCCGACGCCGTCCCGCCAGGAGCACCAGCCCACCGCCGCGGTCCGCGAGGAGCCGCGCGAGGCCCGCGCCCACGAGTCCACCGCAGTGGCCGTGCCGCGCCGGTCGGCCGAGTACCGGGCGCCGGTCACCCCCATCAAACGCGCCCCCTCCAGCTCTCGAGAGGACAGCTCGACCTTGCGCACGATCACCACGGTCCACCCCCGCTCCTACAACGACGCGAAGTCCATCGGCGAGGCCTTCCGCGAGGGCACGCCCGTCATCATGAACGTCAGCGACATGGGCGACGCCGAGGCCAAGCGCCTGGTGGACTTCTCCGCCGGCCTGGTCTTCGCCCTGCACGGCTCCATCGAACGGGTGACCGGCAAGGTCTTCCTGCTCACCCCGTCCTACGTGGAGGTCGTCGGGCACCCCGCCGGCGGCGAGGACGAGACCGACGACCACCAGGAGGACTGAGGCGGACCGATGGACCTGTTGCTCTCCGTGCTGTACCTGGCACTGCACCTCGTGTACGTCGCGCTGCTTGCGCGCCTCGTGCTCGACTGGGTGCAGATGTTCGCCCGCAACTGGCGGCCCCGGGGAGCCGCCCTCGTCGGGGCCTCCGCCGTGTACACCGTCACCGATCCGCCGATGCGGTGGCTCCGGCGGATCGTGCCGCCCCTGCGCTTCGGCGGGGTGTCGCTGGACCTCGGGTTCCTCATCCTCATCTTCGCCGTCAGCATCGTCCAGGGCATCATCGGCTCGATGCTGGTCTGACGCAGTGCTGGTCTGATCCTGTGCCGGTCCGACCCGGCCCGCCGGGGACCGGCCTGTACGCTGTAACCGCACGACCACCGGGCGCCGGCCACCGCGCCGCCCCGGCCCCGGTCGGACGGATCCCCCGCCGCGGGCCGTGCCCGCGCTCCGCCCACGAAGGAATGCACCCATGGCTCTGACGCCCGAAGACGTCATCAACAAGCGGTTCCAGCCCACCAAGTTCCGGGAGGGCTACGACCAGGACGAGGTCGACGACTTCCTCGACGAGATCGTCGTGGAGCTGCGCCGCCTGAACCAGGAGAACACCGACCTCAAGCAGCAGCTCGAGGCCGCCGGGCAGCCCGTCGCGCCCAAGGACTCCGCGCCGTCGCCCGTCTCCGAGCCCGGCCTGCCGGTCGCCGAGGACACCGCCGGAGAGACCGCTGGGGAGACCGTCGAGGCCCCCGCCCCGGTCGCCGGCGGCGCGCCGCAGGAGGCGGTGGAGCTGACCTCGCCCGCCGCGGCCGGCACCGGAGCCGCCGAGACCGTCCCCGCGGAGACCGCGCCCACCTCCGGCGCGGCGCAGTCCGCGGCCGGAGTCCTGGCGATGGCCCAGAAGCTGCACGACGAGTACGTCGCCGAGGGCACCGCCGAGCGGGACCGGATCGTCGGCGAGGCCCGCGAGCGGGCCGAGGAGCTCGTCACGGACGCCCAGCGCACGCGCGAGGAGACCCTCACGGCCCTCCAGGAGGAGCAGGCCGAGCTGCAGGCCCGCGTCTCGGGGCTGCGCGCCTTCGAGCAGGACTACCGCACCAACCTCAAGGCGTACATCCAGGACCAGCTGCAGGACCTGGACACCACCCCGTCCCTCGAGCCCGCACCGGCCGCGGACGGCGCCGCCGCCCCGGTCCGGTCCGAGCAGGCCTAGCCGCCGCACCGCGACGCGCACCCCGCGGAGGGACCGGCCTCGTGCCGGTCCCTCCGTCGTCGTCCGCCCCTGGCGGGGCGCTCCCGGGGCGGATGGCTCCCGGGCGGACGTGGCACCATGGAACGGGGCCGACGTCCCCGCCGCCCCGCCCCGCCACCCCGCCACCCCGGGGTGGGCCCGATCCCCGCCCCGCCACCCGAGGAGAGCATGAGCGAGTCCCCCGAAGTCCCCGCCGGAGCACCCGACCGCCGGACCCCGCGGGGCGTCCTCCTCCTCGCCGCGGCCGCCGCGCTGCTGGTGTACGCCGCGGACCAGCTCACCAAGTGGTGGGTCGTCGCGACCATGGAGCTCGGCCAGCGGACGCCGGTGGTCGAGGGACTGCTGTGGTGGCAGTTCATCCGCAACCCCGGCGCCGCGTTCTCCCTGGGGGAGAACATCACCTGGGTCTTCACCCTGGTCATGGTGGTCGTCTCCGTCCTCATCGTGCTCACC
This sequence comes from Kocuria sp. CCUG 69068, assembly GCF_020833785.1. Taxonomy (NCBI): domain Bacteria; kingdom Bacillati; phylum Actinomycetota; class Actinomycetes; order Micrococcales; family Micrococcaceae; genus Kocuria; species Kocuria sp. CCUG 69068. Next base: position 20,125 of record NZ_PDDL01000056.1, on the reverse strand, counting down.
CTCCGCCGCGTCCGCTCGGCCGCGTGGGCCCTGGCCCTGGGGCTCGTCCTCGGCGGCGCCCTCGGCAACCTGACCGACCGGCTCCTGCGGGAGCCCGGCTCGGGGATGGGCCACGTGGTGGACTTCATCGCCGTGCCGCGCTTCGCGATCTTCAACATCGCCGACTGCGGGGTGGTCGTGGGGGTCTGTCTCGTGGTGCTCCTGACGCTGCTCGGCCGGGAGCTCGACGGCACCCGCACGGGCGCGGGCGCCCCGGACGCGCAGCGGGTCGAGGCCTCGCCGGAGGAGGAGGGCACCCGTGGCTGAGCCCGAGGAGCACGTGCAGGAGCGCTTCACCGTGCCGCCCGAGCTCGAGGGCCAGCGCGCGGACGCCGCCGTGGCCGCCCTCACCGGGCTCTCCCGCTCCGCGGCCGCCGTGCTCTGCGCCGAGGGCCGCGTGCTGCACCGCGACCGGCCCGTCGCCAAGTCCTTCCGGGTCGAGGCCTCGCAGACCCTCACCGTGCACGTGCCCGTCCCCGAGGACCCGGCCCGGATCGTGCCCCAGCTGGTCGAGGACTTCCGCGTGGTGCACCTGGACGACGACATCGTGGTGATCGACAAGCCGCCCGGCGTCGCCGCGCACCCCTCGCCGGGCTGGAAGGGACCGACCGTGGTCGGGGCCCTGGCGGGCGCGGGCGTCACCGTGAGCACCTCCGGCGCCCCCGAACGGGCCGGTGTGGTGCACCGGCTCGACGTCGGCACGTCCGGGCTGATGGTCGTGGCCCGCACCGAGCGCGCGTACACCGCGCTCAAGCGCGCCTTCAAGGACCGGACGGTCACGAAGGTCTACCACACGGTGGTGCAGGGCCTCCCGGACCCGCTGCGCGGGACGATCGACGCGCCGATCGGGCGCCACCCCGGCTACGACTGGCGCTTCGCCGTGGTCGACGGCGGCCGCGCGTCGATCACCCACTACGAGGTCCTGGAGGCCTTCGGCCGGGCGGCGCTCGTGGAGGTGCACCTGGAGACCGGCCGCACCCACCAGATCCGCGTGCACTTCTCCGCGCTGCGCCACCCGTGCTGCGGGGACCTCACCTACGGCGCGGACCCCGCGCTGTCGGCCGGCCTCGGGCTCACCCGGCAGTGGCTGCACGCCAAGCGCCTGGGCTTCGAGCACCCCGGTACGGGGGAGCCCGTCGAGTACGAGAGCCCGTACCCGCCGGACCTCTCCTTCGCCCTCGAGACGCTGCGCGACGGCGGTCCCGCCTGACCCGGCGGAGCGGCCCCGGCCGGGGGAGCCGGCCGCCGCGGGACGGCCCCGGCGGGGCGGAGCGGTCGGTGCGGACCACTACACTGGTCGGGTGACGACGGCGACCGGCAAGAACAGCTTCACCCACCTCCACGTGCACACCGAGTACTCGATGCTCGACGGTGCGGCACGCCTCGACGACCTCTTCGAGGCCTGCCACGAACTGGGGATGTCCTCCCTGGCGACGACCGACCACGGCTTCGTCTTCGGGGCCTTCGACTTCTGGAACAAGGCCCGCAACGCGGGGATCAAGCCCATCATCGGCGTGGAGGCCTACCTGACGCCGGGCACCGCCCGCTCCGACCGCACCCGCGTGAAGTTCGCCGACGGCGGCCGGGACGACGTCTCGGGCGGCGGCGCCTACACGCACATGACGCTGCTCGCGGAGACCACCCAGGGCATGCAGAACCTGTTCCGCGCCTCGTCCCTAGCGTCCCTGGAGGGCCAGCTGTACAAGCCGCGCATGGACCGCGAGCTGCTGAACACCTACGGCAAGGGCCTCATCGCCACCACCGGCTGCCCCTCCGGCGAGGTGCAGACCCGCCTGCGCCTGGGCCAGTACCAGGAGGCGCGGCAGGCCGCGGCGGAGTTCCGCGACATCTTCGGCGCCGAGAACTACTACTGCGAGCTCATGGACCACGGCCTGGGGATCGAGAAGCGGGTCACCGGCGACCTGCTCAAGCTCGCCAAGGACCTGCAGCTGCCGCTCGTGGCCACCAACGACCTGCACTACACCCACGCCGAGGACGCGAAGTCCCACGCCGCCCTGCTGTGCGTGCAGTCCGGCTCGACGCTGGCGGACCCGAAGCGGTTCAAGTTCGACGCCGACGAGTTCTACCTGAAGTCCCCGGCGGAGATGCGGGAGCTGTTCCGGGACTTCCCCGAGGCGTGCGACAACACCCTGGAGATCGCGGAGCGGTGCAACGTCGAGTTCGACACCTCCGCGAACTACATGCCCCGCTTCCCGACCCCCGAGGGCCACGACGAGGAGTCCTGGTTCGTCGAGGAGGTGCAGCGGGGCCTGCACCACCGCTTCCCCGGCGGGATCCCCGAGGACGTGCAGCGGCAGGCGGACTACGAGAAGGGCATCATCCTGCAGATGGGCTTCCCCGGGTACTTCCTGGTGGTGGCCGACTTCATCAACTGGGCCAAGAACAACGGGATCCGGGTGGGCCCGGGCCGCGGCTCCGGGGCCGGCTCGATGGTCGCGTACGCCATGCGCATCACCGAGCTGAACCCGCTGGAGCACGGCCTGATCTTCGAGCGCTTCCTCAACCCGGACCGCGTCTCCATGCCCGACTTCGACGTCGACTTCGACGACCGCCGCCGCTCCGAGGTGATCCACTACGTCACCGAGAAGTACGGCGACGAGCGCGTGGCCATGATCGTCACCTACGGCACCATCAAGGCCAAGCAGGCGCTCAAGGACTCCTCGCGCGTGCTCGGCTACCCCTTCTCGATGGGGGAGAAGCTCACCAAGGCCATGCCGCCGGACGTCATGGGCAAGGGCATCTCCCTCAAGGACGTCTACGACGAGAGCGCCAAGCGCTACGGGGAGGCCGACGAGCTGCGCGAGATCCTCGCCCAGGACCCGGAGGCGAAGAAGATCTTCGACACCGCCGAGGGCCTCGAGGGGCTCAAGCGGCAGTGGGGGGTGCACGCGGCGGGCGTCATCATGTCCTCGGACCCGCTGATCGACATCATCCCGATCATGCGCCGCGAGCAGGACGGGCAGGTCATCACCCAGTTCGACTACCCCACCTCCGAGGGGCTCGGGCTGATCAAGATGGACTTCCTGGGGCTGCGCAACCTCACGATCATCTCCGACGCGATCGAGAACATCACGCTGAACCAGGACGGGTTCGTCCTCGACCTGGAGAACCTCCTGCTCGACGACGCCGAGTCCTACGAGCTGCTGGCCCGCGGCGACACCCTCGGGGTGTTCCAGCTCGACGGCGGGCCCATGCGCCAGCTGCTCAAGCTCATGCGCCCCGACAACTTCGAGGACATCTCCGCGGTCATCGCCCTGTACCGCCCGGGTCCCATGGGCGCGAACTCGCACACGAACTACGCGCTGCGCAAGACCGGCCAGCAGGAGATCACCCCGATCCACCCCGAGCTCGAGGAGCCGCTCGCGGAGATCCTCAACACGACCTACGGCCTGATCGTCTACCAGGAGCAGGTCATGGCGATCGCCCAGAAGGTCGCGGGGTTCACGCTCGGCCAGGCGGACATCCTCCGCCGCGCCATGGGCAAGAAGAAGAAGTCGGAGCTGGACAAGCAGTACGAGGGCTTCCACGGCGGCATGGTGGAGCGCGGCTACTCCGAGGCCGCGATCAAGGCCCTGTGGGACATCCTCCTGCCCTTCTCGGACTACGCGTTCAACAAGGCCCACTCCGCCGCCTACGGCCTCGTCTCCTACTGGACGGCCTATCTCAAGGCGCACTACCCGGCCGAGTACATGGCCGCGCTGCTCACCTCGGTGGGCGACGACAAGGACAAGCTCGCCCTGTACCTCACCGAGTGCCGCCGGATGGGCATCACCGTGCTGCCCCCGGACGTCAACGAGTCCGCGCTGAACTTCACCCCGGTGGGCACCGACATCCGCTTCGGGATGGGCGCGGTGCGCAACGTGGGCGCCAACGTGGTCAGCGCGATGGTCGAGGCCCGGGAGGAGCACGGCGCCTTCACCTCCTTCAACGACTTCCTCGCGAAGGTCCCCGCCGTGGTGTGCAACAAGCGCACTATCGAGTCCCTGGTCAAGGCGGGCGCCTTCGACCGGCTGGGCCACACCCGGCGCGGACTCGTGCTCTGCCACGAGGAGGCCGTGGACGCCACGGTCGCCGTCAAGCGCCAGGAGGCGGCCGGGCAGTTCGACCTCTTCGGGGGCATGGGGCTGGACGACGAGGACCCCTCGACGTCGCTGACCGTCGCGGTGCCGGACGTGCCCGAGTGGGAGCGCAAGGACCTGCTGGCCTTCGAGCGCGAGATGCTCGGCCTGTACGTCTCCGACCACCCGCTGCGCGGCCTCGACGAGGCGCTCGGGCAGTACGCCGACACCTCGATCCAGCCGCTGCTCGGCGAGGACGGCCGGCCCGACGGCGCCGTGGTGACCGTGGCGGGCATGATCACCTCCCTGTCCCGGCGGATCGCCAAGACCTCGGGCAACGCCTACGCGCGGGTGGAGCTGGAGGACCGGACGGGTTCGATCGAGATCATGTTCTTCGGCAAGGCCTACGCCCCTATCGCGGGCGTGCTCGCGGAGGACCTCATCTGCGTGATCAAGGGCCGGCTGCAGCGCCGGGACGACGGGTCGGTGACGATCTCCGCGCAGGAGCTCACCGTGCCGGAGCTCTCGGCGGACGGGCACAGCGGCCCCGTGCTGATCGCCCTGCCCGAGTTCCGCGCCACGGAGGAGACGGTCAAGGAGATCGGCGCGGTGCTGCGCAACCACCGCGGGGACTCCGAGGTGCGCATCCACCTCGAGACCCGCCAGAAGGTGCAGGTCCTGCGTCTGGGCCCCGATCTGCGGGTGAACCCCTCACCGGCGCTGTTCGGGGACCTCAAGGTGCTGCTCGGCCCGACCTGCCTGGAGGTGTAGCCCACCGGGCGGCTGAGCGCAAGGCCCGGCACCCGGCCGGGCGCCGCGGTGGAATACCATGGAGAGCGTGACTACTGCTGAGACGACCACGACTCCCGTCCTGCGAACGATCGACCTGCGCGGCCGGCACCTGTCCTGGTCCGAGCTGCGGGCGGCAGTGCCCCGGCAGAGCTCCACGTCGCTCGCCTCGGCGCAGCAGGCCGTGGAGGAGATCATCGCCGCGGTCCGCACCGAGGGCGCCGTCGCCCTGCGCCGCTACGCGCAGCGCTTCGACGGCGTGGCCCAGGACCGGCTGCGCGTCGACCCGGCGGAGATCCGGCGGGCGGTCGACGAGCTGGACCCGGCCGTGCGCCGGGGCCTGGAGACCGCCATCGAGCGCACCCGGGCCTTCGCGCAGGCGCAGCGCCCGGCCGACGCCCGCGTCGAGGTCGCGCCCGGCGCCGTGCTCGTGCACCGGTGGACGCCCCTGCGCCGGGCGGGGCTCTACGTGCCCGGCGGGCTGGCCGTCTACCCCTCGTCCGTGGTCATGAACGTCGTCCCGGCCCAGGCGGCCGGGGTCGGCTCCGTGGTGCTGTGCAGCCCGCCGCAGAAGGAGTTCGGGGGCCTGCCGCACCCCACGATCCTCGCGGCCGCGGGGCTGCTCGGGGTGGACGAGGTCTGGGCCATCGGCGGCGCCCAGTCGCTGGCCGCCATGGCCCACGGGGTCACGGACGGCGACGACGTCCTCGAGCCGGTCGACACCGTGACCGGTCCGGGCAACGTCTACGTCGCCACCGCCAAGCGCCTGCTCCGCTCCGTGGTCGGCGTGGACGCCGAGGCGGGGACCACCGAGATCGCCGTGCTGGCCGACGACACCGCCGTGCCGGCCTACGTGGCCGCCGACCTCATCTCCCAGGCCGAGCACGACCCCGCCGCCGGCGCGGTGCTGATCACCCACTCGCCCGAGCTCGCCGAGCGGGTCGCCGCGGAGCTCGCCGTCCAGGTCCCCGAGGCGAAGCACCGGGAGCGGATCACCACCGCCCTGTCCGGGCCGCAGTCCGGGATCGTGCTCACCGACGACCTCGACTCCTCGATCGCCGTGGCCGACGCCTACGCCGCCGAGCACCTCGAGATCCACACCGCCGACCCGCAGGAGGTGGCCGCCCGGGTGCGCAACGCGGGGGCGATCTTCCTGGGGCCCTACAGCCCCGTCCCGCTCGGCGACTACGCGGCGGGCTCGAACCACGTGCTGCCCACGGGCGGGACGGCGGTGCACGCCCAGGGCCTGTCCACCACCGCCTTCATGAAGGCGGTGCAGATCGTCGAGTACACCCAGGACGCGCTCGCCGTGATCGGGGAGGACATCGTGGCCGTCGCGCGCTCCGAGGACCTGCCCGCGCACGGCCGGGCCATCACGATCCGCACCGGGAGCTGATCCGACCGTGCACTGCCCGTTCTGCCGTCACACCGACTCCCGCGTCGTCGACAGCCGCACCACGGACGACGGGACGGCGATCCGCCGCCGCCGCCAGTGCTCCGAGTGCGGCCGGCGCTTCACCACGCTCGAGACCACGACCATCTCGGTCATCAAGCGCTCGGGCGTCACCGAGCCCTTCGACCGGCAGAAGATCGTCAACGGGGTGCGCAAGGCCTGCCAGGGGCGGCCGGTGAGCGAGGACGACCTCGCGATGCTCGCCCAGGAGGTCGAGGAGACGATCCGGGCGCTGGGCGCCGCGGAGATCGAGGCGCACGAGGTGGGGCTCGCGATCCTGGCCCCGCTCCGCCGGCTGGACGTCGTGGCGTACCTGCGCTTCGCCAGCGTCTACCAGGCCTTCGACGGCCTGGGGGACTTCGAGGAGGCGATCGACCTCCTGCGCCGGCAGCAGGCCGAGCAGACCGGGCAGCAGACCATCCCCGCCACCGTGGAGCCCATCGGCGCCGCCCGGAAGCGCAGCGGCCGGCGGCCGCGGGGCAAGGGCCTCGAGGGCGTGTCTCAGCCGAGGCTGCTCTGACGACCCGCCCGTGCGGTGCACCGGCTCCGGCCGCCACGTCCCGGCGTGTCCCTTGCCGCAGGCCGGATGAGGACCGTAGAGTGGGGTCCACAACAAGCTCCCGCCGGGGGCTGCGGAGGGGAAGCCGCGGCCCCCGGCGGGTTTTTTTCTGCCCCCGGCCGGATCGTTCCCGCCCGGTCACGACGACGCCCGGTCACCTCCTCGCGGAGGTGACCGGGCGTCGTCGTCGGACCGGGCTCAGCTCTCGGGCGCGTGCGGGATGCCGGCCCACAGGGCGGCGCCCACGATCCCGGCGTTGTTGCGGAGCTCGGCGACCTTCACGGGCGTGCGCAGCTCGATGAAGGGGAGGAACTTCTCCGCCTTCTTCGACACCCCGCCGCCGACCACGAACAGGTTGGGCGAGAACAGGAACTCCACGTGGCTGAAGTAGCGCTGCAGGCGGGTGGTCGCCCACTTCTTCCACGGCATGTCCTCGCGCTCGCGCGCGGCGGCGGACGCCTTCGTCTCGGCGTCGTGGCCGTCGATCTCCAGGTGCCCCAGCTCGGCGTTCGGGACGAGCTTGCCGTTGAGGATCAGGGCGGAGCCGATCCCGGTGCCCAGGGTGATCACGATGACCAGACCCTTGACGCCCCGTCCGGCGCCGTAGACGGCCTCGGCCAGCCCCGCGGCGTCGGCGTCGTTGAGGGCCTCGACCGGACGGCCGAGCCGTTCGGTCATGAGGCCGTCGACGTCCGTGCCGATCCAGGACTTGTCGATGTTCGCCGCGGACAGGGCCACGCCCTCCTTGATGATCGCCGGGAAGACGATGCCCACGGGCGAGTCGGGAGCGGGAGCCTCGGGACGGGACTGCAGCTCCGCGACGATCTGCTGCATCACCTCCGCGACCTTCTCGGGGGTGGCCGGGCGGGGCGTGGCGATCCGGAAGCGCTCGCCGACGAGCTCGCCCGTGTCGAGGTCCACGATCCCGCCCTTGGTCCCGGTGCCGCCGAAGTCGATGCCGATGACGCGGCGGTTCGGGACGGCGGCGACGTCGCGGTCTGGTGTGGTCATGGGGCGGTCCTCTCGTGGGGCCGTGGTCGGATGATCAGTGGGCAGTCTACGGCAGGGCCTACGGAAGGGTGAGGACGTCCGCCCCGTCCTCGGTGACGGCCATGGTGTGCTCGAACTGCGCGCTGCGCCGCCGGTCGCGCGTGGTCACGGTCCAGTCGTCGTCCCACTGCTCCCACTGGATCGTGCCCAGGGTCAGCATGGGCTCGATCGTGAAGACCATGCCCGGGACCATCGGGGTGGAGTAGGACGGCGCGGCGTCGTAGTGGGGGACGATCAGCCCGGAGTGGAACTCCCGGCCCACCCCGTGGCCGGTGAAGTCCCGCACCACGCCGTAGTCGAAGCGCCGGGCGTACTTCTCGATGACGCGGCCGATGACATTGATCTCCCGGCCCGGGCGGACGGCCTTGACGGCCCGGTTCAGGGCCTCCTCGGTGCGCTCGACCAGCAGGCGGGACTGCTCGTCGACCTCGCCCACCAGGAACATCCGGTTGGTGTCGCCGTGGAAGCCGTCCTTGTAGGCCGTGACGTCCAGGTTGATGATGTCGCCCTCCTCCAGCACCGTGGAGTCGGGGATGCCGTGGCAGATCACCTCGTTGAGGGACGTGCAGATGGACTTGGGGAAGCCCCGGTACCCCAGGCAGGAGGGGTAGGCCCCGTGGTCGCACAGGTACTCGTGGGCGATCCGGTCGAGCTCGTCCGTGGTCGTGCCCGGCACGGCGGCCCGGCCGGCCTCCTGCAGGGCGCGCGCCGCGATCCGGCCCGCCGCGCGGATGAGCTCGATCTCGTCCGGGGTGTAGACGTTGCCGCCGCGGCCCTCGTCCGGCTCCGCCCGGCCCACGTACTCGGGGCGGGGGATGGACGCCGGCACGGGCCGGCCGGGGGTCACGGCGCCGGGGGCGAGGGCGCCGACGGGGGCGGTGCCGCCGGGGGCGGGAGCGGTGAGGTTGTGCGTGGGCACGGGGGTCTGGACCTCCTGGATCGGGTGGGCCGGCCCCGTCCGGGCCGGTCCGGGCCTAGGATCTACCCTAGCGCGCCGGGCACGGGGCCGGTCCGGTCACCGGGGCCCGGCGGCCGTCGAGAGGAGAGGTCATGGCCGAGTACTGGTTCAACACCTACACCCACCAGGTCGAGGAGGGCCCGCAGTCGGACTACCGCAAGCTGCTCGGGCCCTACGCCACGCGCGAGGAGGCGCAGAACGCGCTGAAGCTCGCCGCGGAGCGCACCCGGCAGTGGGACGAGGAGGACCGCGCCTTCGAGGAGGGCTGATCCGCCGCGGGCGCAGCACCCCGAGGGCCGGGGCGCCCCGGAACGGTGCGCCGGGCGCGGCGGCTCAGAAGCCGTGCTCCGGGGCCGGGAAGGCCCCCGAGCGCACGTCCTCGACGTAGCGGCCCACGGCGTCGGAGACCACCCCGTGCAGGTCCGCGTACTGCCGGACGAAGCGCGGCATCCGGCCCCGGCGCAGCCCCAGCATGTCCTGCCACACGAGCACCTGGCCGGTGGTCGCGGGCCCGGCCCCGATGCCCACGGTCGGGATCTCCAGGGCGGCGTCCACGGCCGCGGCGGCCTCCACCGGGACCATCTCCATCACCAGGCAGAAGGCCCCGGCGGCCTCGAGGGCGCGGGCGTCCTCCACGAGCGTGCGCGCGGCGTCGCCGCGCCCCTGCACCCGGTACCCGCCCAGGGCGTGCTCGCTCTGCGGGGTGAAGCCGATGTGGGCCACGACGGGCACCCCGGCCTGGACCATGGCCCGGACGTGGGGGGCGAACCACGCCCCGCCCTCGAGCTTCACCGCGTGCGCGCCGCCCTCCTTGAGGAAGCGCACCGCGGTGGCCACCGCCTGCTCGGGGGAGGCCTCGTAGGAGCCGAAGGGCAGGTCCACCACCACGAACGCGCGCTCGACGGCGCCGGACACGGCACGGCACATCGGCAGCAGCTCGTCCACGGTGACGGGCAGGGTGCTGGAGTGGCCCAGGACGTTGTTGCCCGCGGAGTCCCCGACCAGCAGCGAGTCGACGCCGGCCGCGTCGAAGATCGCCGCCGTCAGGGCGTCGTAGCACGTGAGCATCGTGAACTTCTCGTCACGGCGCTTGGCCTCGCGCAGGTGGTGCGTGCGCACCCGGCGCACGTCCAGCGCGCCCGGTGCCGGACGGGGTGTCTCCTGGGTCATGGCCCCACCCTATCGGGCGCGCCCGTCCGCGCCGTCCGGTCCGGCGGGCGCGGCGGGACAGCGCGTTAGAGTGGGCGGGACAGCAGGCGTGCCCGGGCGGCACAGCACTCCCGGGCAGGAAGACGAGGAAGACAACCATGGACCGTCAGCAGGAGTTCGTCCTCAGGACCATCGAGGAGCGCGACGTGCGCTTCGTGCGCATGTGGTTCACGGACGTCGTCGGGAGCCTCAAGTCGGTGGCCCTGGCCCCCGCCGAGGTCGAGGCGGCCTTCGAGGAGGGGCTCGGCTTCGACGGCTCCTCCATCGAGGGCCTGTCGCGGGTCTCCGAGGCGGACATGCTCCTGCAGCCGGACCCGTCCACGTTCCAGATCCTGCCCTGGCGCAGCGAGACGGAGCCCACCGCCCGGATGTTCTGCAACATCCTCACCCCGGACGGCGAGCCCTCCTCCTCGGACCCGCGCGGGGTGCTCAAGCGGGTCCTGGAGAAGGCCTCGGACATGGGCTTCACCTGCTACACGGCGCCGGAGATCGAGTTCTACCTGCTGAAGTCCGCGGACCTCGACGCCGAGGGCCGGCCCACGCCCGTGGACCACGAGGGGTACTTCGACCACGTGCCGGGCGGCGTGGTGCAGGACTTCCGGCGCAAGGCCGTGAACATGCTGGAGGCCGTCGGGATCTCCGTCGAGTTCTCCCACCACGAGGCCGGCCCCGGGCAGAACGAGATCGACCTGCGCTACGCCGACGCCCTGCAGACGGCCGACAACATCATGACGTTCCGCACGGTCATCAAGGAGGTCGCGCTCTCGCAGGGGCTGTACGCGACCTTCATGCCCAAGCCGTTCACCGAGCACCCCGGCTCCGGCATGCACACCCACTTCTCGCTCTTCGAGGGGGACACCAACGCCTTCTTCGAGGCCGGGTCCGAGTTCCGCCTCTCCCGCACGGCCGGGCACTTCATCGCCGGCATCCTGCGTCACGCCCCCGAGTTCACGTCGGTGACCAACCAGTTCGTCAACTCCTACAAGCGGCTGTGGGGCGGGGGAGAGGCCCCCTCCTACCAGTCCTGGGGCCACAACAACCGCTCCGCGCTCGTGCGGGTGCCCCTGTCCAAGCCGGACAAGGTGCAGGCCGCGCGCATCGAGTACCGCGGCATCGACTCCGCCACGAACCCCTACCTCTCCTACGCCGCGCTGCTGGCCGCGGGTCTGCGGGGCATCGAGAACGAGTACGAGCTCCCGCCCGTGGAGCTGGACGACGTCGCGGCGATGAGCTCCGCGGAGCGCCGCGCCCTCGGCCACAACCCGCTGCCCTCGAGCCTGTACGACGCCATCCGGGAGACCGAGGAGTCGGAGTTCATGGCCGAGCTGCTCGGGGAGCAGGTCTACGACTACTTCCTGCGCAACAAGCGCCGCGACTGGAACGACTACCGCCGGGTCGTCACGCACTTCGAGCTCAAGAACAACCTCGGCATCCTCTGACCCCGGACGGACCGTCCCATGACACACCCTCCCCAGTCCGCAGCCCCGGCGGGCACCGTCCCGTCCGGCCGTCTCATCAAGGTCGGCTTCGCGGACACGGGCAACGCCCAGCGCTGGCTCGGCTTCCCGGAGCTCGCCGAGGTCGACCTCGACCGGCTGCTGGAGGGTCTGGCCCTGGCGGCCTCGCCCGATGTCGCCCTGCGGCTCACCGTCCGGCTCCTCGAGGGCTCCCCGGAGCTCGCCGAGCGGATCAACGCCGGCCCGGAGGCCTCCGAGGCCATGTTCCGGCTCCTGGGCTCCTCCGAGGCGCTCGGGGAGTTCCTGCTCCGGCGCCCCGAGCACCTGGACCTGCTCGCGGAGCCCGCCGCCGCCGAGCCGGCGGAGATCCCCGGCGAGCAGTTCCGCGACGCGCTGCTGACGGCGGTCGGCGCGGACCCCGCCGCGCGGACCCCGGTGGCCTCCGGGACCGGTGACGCCGCCTGCAGCGCCCTGCGCGCGGCCTACCGGCGGGAGCTGACGCGCATCGCGATCCGGGACGTCGGGGCCCTCTACCCCGCCGACCACATGCCCGCGGTGGGCCGCCAGCTCGCCGACCTGGCCGCCGCGGCCCTCGAGGGGGCGCTCGCCGTCTCCCGGGCGGAGGCGGCGGGGACCTGGGCCCCCGAGACCGTCGACCGGGTGCGGCTCGCCGTGATCGGGATGGGCAAGTGCGGCGCCCGGGAGCTCAACTACATCTCCGACGTCGACGTCGTCCACGTCATGGCCGTCGAGGACCCGGACGGCGCGGAGCCCCTGGACGGGGCGGAGGCCACCGTCATCGCCACGGCCCTCGCCACGGGCACCGCCCGGGCGCTCATGGCCCGCGGCGCGGAGCCCCCGCTGTGGGAGGTGGACGCCAACCTCCGGCCCGAGGGCAAGGACGGGCCGCTCGTGCGCACCCTGGACTCGCACGTGCGCTACTACGAGCGGTGGGCCGAGTCCTGGGAGTTCCAGGCCCTGCTCAAGGCCCGGCCCGTGGCCGGGGACCCGGAGCTCGGGGCGGCCTACCGCAAGGCCATCGAGCCTTTCGTGTGGCGCAGCTCCGGGCGCGAGGGCTTCGTCGAGTCCGTGCAGGCCATGCGCCGGCGGGTCACCGACAACATCCCGGCCGCCGAGGGCGAGCGCCAGATCAAGCTGGGCCCCGGCGGGCTGCGCGACGTCGAGTTCACCGTCCAGCTCCTCCAGCTGGTGCACGGGCGCACGGACGAGCGGGTCCGGACCCAGGCCACGACCGAGTCCCTGGCCGCGCTCTCCGAGGGCGGGTACATCGGCCGCCGGGACAGCGAGCAGTTCTCCGCCCACTACCGCTGGCTGCGCCTCCTGGAGCACCGCATCCAGCTGTTCCGGCTGCGCCGCACCCACCTCATGCCGCGGGGCGAGCAGGAGCTCACGGTCATCGCCCGCTCCCTGCGCGGCGCCGCGGACACCGCCCGCCCCTCCGGCGACTCGCTGCTCGAGGAGTGGCGCAAGGTCAAGCGCAGCGTCCGGGGGATGCACGAGCGGATCTTCTACCGGCCGCTGCTGGCCGCGCTCGCCCACCTGCCCGAGACCGACACCCAGCTCTCGGCGGAGTCGGTGCGGGACCGGCTCGCCGCGCTCGGCTACCGGGACCCGAAGGCCGCCGTGCGCCACATCGAGGCGCTCACCCGCGGCGTCAGCCGGCGGGCCGAGATCCTGCGCACCCTGCTGCCCGTGCTCCTGGCCTGGCTGGCCGACGGCGTCGACGCCGACGCCGGGCTGCTGGGCTTCCGGCGGCTCTCCGAGTCCCTCGGGACCACCCCATGGTTCCTGCGCCTGCTCCGCGACTCGAACGCCGCCGCCGAACGCCTGTGCCAGATCCTCTCCAGCTCCCGGTACGTCACCGACCTGCTGGAGAACTCTCCGGAGGCGACCGCCTGGCTCGGCCAGGACGACGAGCTGTGCCCGGTGTCCTTCGAGACGCTGTGGAGCGAGATCCGCGCCCAGATGGCCCGCCACCCCGACCCCGGGGAGGCCGTGCGGATGATCCGCCTCATCCGCCGCCGCGAGGAGCTGCGCGTGGCGCTCGCGGACACCTCCGGGCTGCTCGACGTCGAGCAGGTCGTGGCGGCGCTGTCCGACATCGACCGGGTCTGCGTCCTGGGCGCCCTGCACGTGGCCGAGCGGGAGGTCTACGACCGCGCCGGCCGGCTCGCCGACGTCCTCGTCGTCGCGATGGGCCGGCAGGGCGGGCGGGAGATCGGCTACGGCTCCGACGCCGACGTCATGTACGTCTACGCCCCGGTGGGGGACGCGGACCCCGCCGCGGCCCGGGAGCAGGCCGAGACCCTGTTGCAGCGGATGGTGCAGCTGCTCAAGGCGCCCTGCACGCCGCCCATCGTGGCGGAGCGCGTGCTGGAGATCGACAACGACCTGCGCCCCGAGGGCAAGCAGGGGCCCATGGTGCGCTCCGTCGAGTCCTACGCCGAGTACTACGCCCGGTGGGCGCAGACCTGGGAGTTCCAGGCGCTCACCCGGGCGCTGCCCCTGGCCGGCAGCGACGAGCTGGCCGACGCGTTCCGGCGGGTCGTGGACCCGCTGCGCTACCCGGCGGAGTTCACGGAGCGCCAGCTGCTAGAGATCCGGCGGATGAAGGCCCGCGTGGAGAACGAGCGGATGCCGCGCGGCGCGGACCCGGCCCGGCACCTGAAGCTGGGCCGCGGCGGGCTCTCGGACGTCGAGTGGCTCGTCCAGACGCTGCAGCTCCAGCACGGGCACCGCGTCCAGGGGCTGCGGACCACGAGCACCCTGCGGGCCCTGCACGCCGCCGAGGAGGCCGGTCTCGTGACCGCCGAGGACGCCCTGGCCCTGTCCGCCGCGTGGCGGCTGGCCACGGCCGTGCGCAACGGCAACGTCCTGCGGACCGGGCGCCGCTCCGACGCCCTGCCCGCCAAGCGGGCCGACCTCGAGGCGGTGGCCCGCTGGTGCGGGTACCCCCACGGTGGCGCCGGCCGGCTCGAGGAGGACTACCTGCGCACCACCCGCAAGGCCCGCGCCGTGTTCGAGCGGCTCTTCTACGGCCACTGACGGCGGCCATCGTCGGCGGCTACCGACGGCGTCGTCGTCGGACTGCCGGCGGCATGGGAAAGGCCCCGGACCTCTTCGTGGGGTCCGGGGCCTTCCCGGTGCGGTGGCCGATCCGTGCGGATCAGACGCCGTAGTACATCGAGAACTCCAGCGGGTGCGGGACCACGGACAGCGGCTTGAGCTCGAACTCGCGCTTGTACTCGATCCAGGACTGGATGGTGTCCTCGGTGAAGACGTCACCGGCGAGCAGGAACTCGTGGTCCGCCTCGAGGGCCAGCAGCGCCTCCTCGAGCGAGGCCGGGGCCTTCTTGATGTCCTTGGCCTCCTCGGCGGGCAGCTCGTAGAGGTCCTTGTCGATCGGGTCGGCCGGCTCGATGCGGTTGCGGATGCCGTCGAGGCCCGCCATCAGCTGGGCGGCGAACGCCAGGTACGGGTTGCACGAGGGGTCCGGGGCGCGGAACTCGAGGCGCTTGGCCTTCGGGTTGGTGCCCGTGATCGGGATGCGGATGCCGGCGGAGCGGTTGCCCTGCGAGTACACCATGTTGACCGGCGCCTCGAAGCCCTTGACCAGGCGACGGTAGGAGTTCACCGTCGGGTTGGTGAAGGCCAGCACGGCCGAGGAGTGCTCCAGGAGGCCGCCGATGTACCAACGCGCGATGTCGGACAGGCCCGCGTAGCCCTTCTCGTCGTAGAACAGCGGCTCGCTGCCCTTCCACAGGGACTGGTGGCAGTGCATCCCGGAGCCGTTGTCGTTGTAGACGGGCTTGGGCATGAACGTGGCCGACTTGCCGAAGGCGTCCGCGGTGTTCTTGATGACGTACTTGAACTTCTGCAGGTCGTCGGCCGCCCGTGTGAGCGTGCTGAACTTGTAGTTGATCTCGGCCTGGCCGGGAGCGCCCACCTCGTGGTGGGAGCGCTCGACCTCGAGGCCCACCTCGTCCAGGGCCACGCACATCGCGTCGCGCAGGTCGGCCTGCTTGTCGACCGGGGAGACCGGGAAGTAGCCGCCCTTGGTGGCGGTCTTGTTGCCCAGGTTGCCGCCCTCCTCCTTGCGCCCGGTGTTCCAGGCGGCCTCGTCGGAGTCGATGGCGTAGAAGGATCCCTGGGGCTGGATGTCGTAGCGGACGTCCTCGAAGATGAAGAACTCGGCCTCGGAGGCGAAGTTGGCGACGTCCGCGATGCCGGTCGACGCCATGTACGCCTCGGCGCGCTCGGCGACGCCGCGGGGGTCGCGGTGGTAGGGCTCCCCGGTGCGGGGGTTCACGATCGAGCAGGTGACCACGAGGGTCTTCTCGACGCGGAACGGGTCCACGAAGGCCGACGTCGGGTCCGGGATGAGCTGCATGTCGGACTCGGCGATGCCCTGGAAGCCCCGGATGGAGGAGCCGTCGAACAGCTGCCCGTGCTCGAAGAAGTCGTCGTCCACGGACTTGGCGGGGAGGTTGAAGTGCTGCTGCACGCCGGGCATGTCCGTGAACCGGACGTCGACGAAGACGATCTCCTCGTCCTTGATGAACGTGAGGACTTCCTCGGGTGTCTGGAACATGTGCTGTTCTCCTTGTTAGGTGGGCTGGACCGCCGTGCCGGGAATGCTCGTGCGGCGTCCGTTTCCGGGGACAACGCTACGGACCGGGCATTAAGGCCCCGTGTCCCGGGTGTTTCCTCGGTGTTACGCGGAGGACCTCCGGGGAGCCACGGTCTCCCGTCAGTCTAGGGGAGTCCCGCCCCGATACCCTGAGGGGATGATCGACAGACGTGACGTGGGCTCGTGGCTCGAGGGACCGGGGACCGGCCGGCAGCAGTACCCGGGGCAGCGCCTCGGGCGACCGGAGCAGGGGCCGGGCTCCGTGGGACGCGTGGGGCGGCGGATCGTGGCCCTGGTGGTGGACTGGTTCCTGTGCTGGGGCCTCGCCGAGTGGCTCGTGCCCCAGTGGAACGAGCAGGGCCTGATGACCCTGGCGTTCCTGTTCGTGCTCAACGTGCTGCTGGTCGGCGCGACCGGCCACACCCCCGGGCACCTGCTCCTGGGCCTCCAGGTGCAGGCGCTGGCGGGGCGGCCGGCAGGGTTCGCCCGCGCCGCTGTCCGCGCCCTCCTGCTGTGCCTCGTGATCCCGGCGGTCGTGTTCGACCCGGACCAGCGCGGCCTGCACGACCGGGCGGCGGAGACGATCCTCGTCCGCACGCGCTGAGCGCAGCGCCGGGCGCGGCACCCGGCACCACGACGACGGAGCCCCCCACCTTCCGAGGAAGGCGGGGGGCTCCGTGCGTGTCGTGATGCGTGTCGCGGGGCCTGCGGCTCAGCGGCCGCGCATGGCCCGGCGGTCCGGGCGGGCGCGCATCGGGTCCACGCCCTTGGGGATCGGCAGGCGGTTGCCCAGGGTGCTGATCCGCTTGTGCACGGTCTGCACCTCCTGCTGGGTGAGCTTCTTGTCGAGCTTCTTCATCCGCTTGGACAGCTCCCGCAGCGGGACCTGCCCCTCGCCCTTGCCGGTCTTGATGACGTGGATCGGCACGTTCTGGATCACGGGGCCGATCCGGCGGCGCTCCTTGGCGACGAGCTTGTCGACCCGCCCCGCGGGGCCCTCGGTCACGAGGACCACCCCGGGCCGGCCGATGGCCCGGAAGATGAGGTCGCGGGTGCGCGGGTCCATGGCGGCCGGCTGGTCCTCCACGATCCAGCCGCGGCGCAGCGCGGACAGCGCGGCGCCGGCGGCCCCGGGCTGGTCCTCGATCCGGGCGAACGCGGCGCGCTCGGCCCGCCGGGACAGGTAGAAGGAGGCGGCCAGCAGGGCGAACGGCAGGCCGATGAGCAGCCCGGTGATCCAGTTGCCGAGGAGCGCGCCGATGAGCAGGAAGACCAGCAGCACCCCGAGGCCGATCAGCAGCATCCACCAGCCGATGTTGGGCTCGACCTCGCGGGTCATCTTGAAGACCTGCTTGATCTGGCCGAGGAAGCCGGGCCCCTTGGTCGCCTTCCGCTGCTTCTTCGCCTCGCGCTTCTGCGCCCGGGTGGGCTTCCCGGCCGGCTTGCCCGCCGGCTTCCCGGGGGAGGTGGATCGCGACGCGGGGCGCGACTTGGCGTGGGAAGGTGACACGGTGAGACCTCGTCCTGTGGTGCGGTGGCGGTGTTCCGGGGGACCCGCGGCGTCAGGGCGTCAGGGCGCCCGGCCGTGGTCCGTCCTCCAGTTTAGCGGGTGGGCGGGGCCGCGCCCCGCCGGACCTCAGCGGAGTCGCTGGACGAGCGAGGAGGCCTCCTGGGAGGCGCTGCCGGTGTCCTCGATGTGCGCCAGGTGCTCCGGGATCGCCCGGCCCGACTTCTCCATGGCGCGGGCCCACAGCCGGCCGGCGCGGTAGGAGGAGCGGACCATGGGGCCGGCCATGACGCCCAGGAAGCCGATCTCCTCGGCCATCTCGGAGAGCTCCACGAACTCCTCGGGCTTGACCCACCGGTCGATCGGGTGGAACAGCGGGGAAGGGCGCAGGTACTGGGTGAGCGTGATGATGTCGCACCCGGCGTCGTTGAGGTCGCACAGCGCCTCGTAGATCTCCTGGTTCGTCTCGCCCATGCCGAGGATGAGGTTGGACTTGGTGATCATCCCGGCGTCCTTGCCCTGGGTGATGACGTCCAGGGAGCGCTCGTAGGTGAACGCGGGCCGGATCTGGCGGAAGATGCGCGGGACCGTCTCGACGTTGTGCGCGAAGACCTCCGGCGCGGCGTCGATGACCTGCTGCAGCCGGTCCGGCTTGCCCTGGAAGTCGGGGATCAGGATCTCCACACCGGTGTTCGGGTTCAGCGTGTGGATCGCGCGGATGGTCTCCGCGTAGAGCCAGGCGCCGCCGTCGTCGAGGTCGTCACGGGCCACGCCCGTCACGGTCGCGTAGCGCAGGCCCAGCTCCTTGACGGACTCGGCCACCTTGCGGGGCTCGGTGACGTCCAGCAGGTCCGGCTTGCCAGTGGCGATGTCGCAGAAGTCGCAGCGGCGGGTGCACTTGGATCCGCCGATCAGGAACGTGGCCTCCCGGTCCTCCCAGCACTCGTAGATGTTGGGACAGCCCGCCTCCTCGCACACGGTGTGCAGGCCCTTGCCGCGGGCCAGCGACTTCAGCTCCTGGAACTCGGGGCCCATCCGTGCGGTGTTCTTCAGCCAGGACGGCTTCTTCTCGATCGGCGTCTCGGCGTTGCGCGCCTCGACGCGCAGCAGGCGGCGGCCCTCGGGGGCAACGGTCATGGTCGGTCTCCTTGTCGAGATGTCGACGGTGGTGCGCTCACGGTCCCGGCGGTCCCGGGGGCGGCGCAGGTCAGCTGACGGCGGTGGGCCAGGGCAGCGGACCCGGGGTCCCTGACGGGACGAACTGTTCGCACAACTCGTCCCGGCGGGCGGATATTTCCTGCTCCACGCGCGCGACCACCGTCTCCGGGGTCACGAGCCGGCCCGTCTCCTGCGAGAGGCTCGTGACGGAGGCGTCCGTGATGCCGCAGGGGATGATCCTGCCGAACGGCCGCAGGTCGTTGGAGCAGTTCAGGGCGAAGCCGTGCATGGTGACCCGCTTGGAGACCTGCACGCCGATGGCGGCGATCTTGCGGTCCGGCCCGTGCTCGTCCGCGAGCACCCAGGCCCCGGAGCGTCCCGCCACGGTGGTGGCCTCCACCCCGAGGTCCGCGGCGACAGCGATGATGATCTCCTCGAGCAGGCGCACGAAGCGCACGACGTCGATGGGCGTGGTCAGCCGGACGACGGGATAGCCCACGAGCATCCCCGGGCCGTGGTAGGTGAGCTTGCCCCCGCGTCCGATCTCCACGACCTCGGTCCCGTCGGTGGGGTACTCGTGGGGCTCGGCGCGCCGTCCAGCCGTGTAGACCGGGGGGTGCTCCAGCAGCAGCACGGTGTTGTCCCGCTCGCCCGCGACGACCTCCCGGTGCACGTTCTTCTGCAGCTCGAGCGCCGAGCGGTAGTCGACGAGGTGCGGGTCGAAGCCGAGCCGTTCGAAGCAGATGGACATGTCCCCAGCCTATCGCGCGGCGGGGACAACGCGCGCCGGGCGGGGGCTGTGGACGGCGCCCACGGCCCGGGGCGACGGGCGGGCATGCTGGGGGCATGGAGCAGCGCCCCGCCGCGCACGGCGGCCACCACGAGCCCTCCCGGGCCCCGTCAGTCTCCGCCCGGGCGCGGCTCACCGCGGCCGTCCGGGACGACGGGGCGGGCCCCCTCCCCGGCACGCGGATCGAGGGCACGCCTCCGCGGCTCCCGCCGGAGGACGGCCTGGAGCCGGTGCGCCGCCTGGGCGGCCGATCGTGGCTGGTGCGGGAGGCCCGGTCGGGGGAGCACTTCGTCCTGCGGCCCTGCCCGGACTGCCCGGACTGCCCGGACTGCCCGGACTGCTCGGCGCGGGCCTGGGTCTGCCTGACGTGCGCCTCGCGGATCAGGGCCCGCCAGGACGGCCGGCCCAGATCGAGGGTGCACGGCC
>NZ_PDDL01000055.1:0-24482 GCF_020833785.1 Kocuria sp. CCUG 69068 | reverse complement strand
GGCGGGCGGCGGGGCGGGGGCCGGTCGGGAGGTCACGGTCCCAGCCTATCCACCCGCGCGGACAGCGCCGCCGGTGCGCGCGCGGCTGGGGACGCCGCGGGCCGATAGCCTGGGGCCATGACTGCGCGCCCCGAGACCCCGCCCGCCCACGGCTCCGCCGACCTCCGCCCGGACACCGTGCTGGTCGCGGGCGGGCGGCCCGCACCGGAGCACGACGCGCCGGTCGGGCCCTCCATCGTCCTGACCTCCACCTACCGGGGCTCCGGCGGGCTCGACGCCGAGGACCGCACCTACGGGCGGTTCAGCAACCCCACGTGGGAGGACCTCGAGGACGTGCTGGCGCGGCTCGAGCGGTCGGAGCTCCCCGGACTGGCCTACGCCTCGGGACTGGCCGCCGTCGCGTCGGTGCTCTCGCTCGTCCCGGCGGGCGGCCGCCTGGTGCTGCCCCGGCACAGCTACCAGGGCTCCCTGGCCCTGGCCGCGGACCTCGAGTCCCGCGGGCTGCTCACCGTGCGGACCGTGGACGTCACGGACACCGAGGACGTGGTGGCCGCGCTCGACGCCGCCGACCTGCTCTGGCTCGAGAGCCCCACCAACCCCATGCTGGAGGTCGCCGACCTCCCCGCGCTGCTCGCGGCGGCCCGCGAGCGCGGCGTGCTCACGTGCGTGGACAACACCTTCGCCACCCCGCTGCTGCAGCGACCGCTCGAGCACGGCGCCGACATCGTGGTGCACTCCGTGACCAAGTACCTGGCGGGGCACTCCGACGTCGTCCTGGGGGCCGCCGTCACCTCCGACCCTGCCCTGCGGACCCGGCTGAAGGGGCACCGCTCCCTGCACGGCGCGGTCCCGGGCCCGTTCGAGGCGTGGCTCGCGCTGCGGGGGATGCGCACCCTGGCGGTGCGGGTCGAGCGCTCCGCGGCCACCGCCGGGGAGCTCGCCCGCCGCCTCCAGCAGCACCCGGCCGTGCGCGAGGTCCGCTACCCGGGCCTGCCCGGGGACCCCGGGCACGAGCGTGCCGCCGCGCAGATGGACGGCTTCGGCTCGATCGTGGCGATCGTGCCCGCGGGGGACGTCGCCGCCGTCGAGGCGGCCGTGGACGCCCTGCGCGTGTGGACCCCCGCGACCTCGCTCGGCGGGGTGGAGTCGCTGATCGAGCGGCGGCGGCGGCACCACGAGGAGCCGCCCAGCGTCCCGGAGACGCTGCTGCGCCTGTCGGTGGGCATCGAGAACGTCGAGGACCTCTGGGAGGACCTCGACCGCGTCCTGTGCGGGATCGACCGGTAGGCTGGGCGGCGTGGACATTCCCTGGGTCTTCTTACTCGTGCGCTTCATCGACATCGCGCTGGCACTGGTCGTCGCCGGTCTGGCCGTGTGGGCCTTCGTGGACTGCCTGACCAAGGCGCCGGTGCAGTTCCAGCGCGCCTTCAAGCGCACGAAGGGCTTCTGGCTCGCGCTCACGGGCGGCTCCCTCGCGTTCACGGTCTTCACGCTGATGCTGCTGCGGCCCAGCCTGTTCGTCCTGCTCATCGCGGGCACGGCCGTGGGGGTCTACCTGGCCGACGTCCGCCCGGCCGTGGGCCTGGAGTCCAAGGGCCCCAACAACTGGTGACCGCCGGGCGCGCGGCGCCCGGCCCCGCGACACGGGGCGCCCGTGACGCCGGCTTGTCCCGCGCCGCCGCCCGGGTGGAAGAATGGCCCCATGGCTACCGAATCAGCACCGCACAAGCTCGTCCTGCTCCGCCACGGACAGTCCGACTGGAACGAGAAGAACCTGTTCACCGGGTGGGTGGACGTGGACCTGACCGAGAAGGGGCGGGAGGAGGCCGTCCGCGGCGGTGAGCTGCTCGTCGAGAAGGGGATCGCCCCGGACGTCCTGCACACCTCGCTCCTGCGCCGGGCCATCACCACCGCCCACCTCGCGCTGGACCGGGCGGACCGGCACTGGATCCCCGTGAAGCGGTCGTGGCGGCTCAACGAGCGCCACTACGGTGCGCTGCAGGGCAAGGACAAGACCCAGGTCCGCGACGAGTACGGCGACGAGCAGTTCATGACCTGGCGCCGCTCCTACGACGTCCCGCCGCCCGAGCTGGAGGACTCGTCCGAGTTCTCGCAGGCCGGCGACCCCCGCTACGCGGACGTGCCGGACGCGCCCCGCACCGAGTGCCTCAAGGACGTCCTGGACCGCTTCATGCCGTACTGGGAGCAGGAGATCGTCCCCGATCTGCAGGCCGGCCGGACCGTCATCGTCGCGGCCCACGGCAACTCCCTGCGCGCCCTGGTGAAGCACCTCGACGGCATCTCGGACGAGGACATCGCGGCGCTGAACATCCCCACGGGCATCCCGCTCTACTACGAGCTCGACGAGAACCTCCGCCCGCTCGTGGCCGGCGGCGAGTACCTCGACCCCGAGGCCGCCGCGAGCTCGATCCAGGCGGTCGCCAACCAGGGCAAGAAGTAGTCCCGGAAGGCTCCCGCCCACGGACAGGGGCCGGGTCCACCGTGCTGGTGGACCCGGCCCCTGTCCTGTGCCCGGGCGCGGCTCGGCCGGCGCCCGGGCGGGGGCTCACTCGCCCCCGTCGCGGCCCACGTGGCCGTGGCCGGTGGGGCGGTCGGAGCTGGCCGGGACCCAGTCCCCGGTCACCAGGTAGGAGACCTTGCGGGTCACCGAGACCCCGTGGTCCCCGATGCGCTCGAGGTACCGGGAGCACAGGGTGACGTCCACGGCGGTGGGCACCGACGAGTCCCAGCTCGGCGCGGCGAGCGCGTCGAAGACGGACTGGTGCAGCTGGTTGACCTCGCCCTTGAGCGAGTAGATGTCGTCGGCGAGGGAGAGGTCCCGGGTCTGGAGCACCTGGATGACCCGGTCCAGGATCTGCAGGTCGAGGTCGAACATCCGCGTGAACGTCTCCACGAGCGGCTCGGGGATGACCGGCTCGGGATAGCGGATGCGCACCGCCTGGGCCAGGTGCCGGGCGAGGTCGCCGGCACGCTCCAAGGAGGCGCTCATCCGCAGCGCGCCCACGATCATCCGCAGGTCCGAGGCCACGGGGCTCTGCAGCGCGAGGATGTCGATCGAGCGCTCGTCGAGGTCGTTCTGCAGGAAGTCGATCCGGGCGTCGTTGGAGATGACCTCCTCGGCGAGCTGGATGTCCGCGTCGAGGAGCGCGTCCTTGGCGCGGGCGAGGGCCTCGCGCACCAGGGTCGCGATCTGGATGAGCTCCTCGCCGACCTGGTGGAGTTCTGCCTGGAAAACCTTGCGCACGGATGCGTCCTTTCGAGATGCGGCGGCGTCCGCGGCAGCCGCGGCCGGGGTGCGGCGCGGAGCGGGACGGATGACGTGGGGGCCGGGTGCGAGCACACCCGCCGCCACCGTCACAGCCAGGAGTGAACTTTCGCTCATCTTAGGATGAACGTTGGTTGAACCTGTAGCTCGTGACGCCCGGCGCGGGGTCCCCGCGCCCCCGAGTGCCTAAGCTGGTTCCGTGAGTCCAACTGCCATCGCCGTCGCCGCGGGTCTGCTCGGCTTCGCCCTCGGGGTGAGCGGTCTGATCGCCCTCCGGGTGAGCGGACGGGGCCGCCGCGCCCGCGCCGACGTCCAGGAGCCCACGCTGCCCGACGGCACCGCGGACGTGCTCGCGGTGATCGGCCGCGCCTACGTGGTGGTGGACGGGGTCGACGGCGTGGTGCGCGCCTCCCCGGCCGCCTACGCCTTCGGACTGGTCCGCGGGCACACCGTGGTGCACGAGCAGATGCTCGAGATGATCCGCCGGGCCCGGCGCAGCGGCGTGATCGAGGAGCGGCGGGTCGAGCTGTCCCGCGGACCGTTCCAGACGGGCGCGGTGGTGCTCGACGTCCGGGTGGCCCCCATCGCGGAGGAGTACATCCTGCTGCTCGCCGACGACCAGACGGAGATCGTCCGGGCGCAGTCGATCCGCAACGACTTCGTCGCCAACGTCTCGCACGAGCTGAAGACCCCCGTGGGGGCGATCGGGCTGCTCGCCGAGGCGATCGAGGACGCGGCCGAGGACGAGGAGGCCGTGCGCCGCTTCGCCCAGCGCCTGCACAAGGAGTCCGCCCGGCTGACCGCCCTCGTCCAGGACATCATCGAGCTCTCCCGCCTGCAGGGCGCGGACGTGGTCACCGAGGGCCGGCCCGTGGACCTCAACCAGGTGATCGCCGACGCCGTGGACCGCAACCGGTTCCCGGCCGAGAACAAGGGCATCGAGATCGCGGTGGGCGGGCGCGTCACCCGGCCAGTGTTCGGCGACCCCGACCTGCTCGTCACCGCGCTGCGCAACCTCATCGACAACGCGGTGCACTACTCCCCGGAGGGCACCCGCGTGGGCGTCGGCGTCCGGGAGCGGGACGGGATGGCCCAGATCTCGGTGACCGACCAGGGCCCGGGCATCCCCGAGGACGAGCAGGACCGGATCTTCGAGCGCTTCTACCGCGTGGACGCGGCCCGCTCCCGCCGGACGGGCGGCACCGGGCTCGGACTGAGCATCGTCAAGCACGTCATGTCCCAGCACGGCGGCGAGGCCACCCTGTGGTCGCAGCCGGGCCGCGGCTCCACGTTCACCCTCAGCATCCCCCAGATCGAGGGCGCCGACGACCCCGGGGGGACCGCGCAGCCGGCCCCCGGCGCGACCGCCCGCCCGGTGCCGCTGCAGGCACCACCCCGCCCAGACGCATCGACCCCACGGCCCGCCGCCCCCGCGGCGCGCGCCGGGAGCACGGAGGACCGACAGTGACCCGCATCCTGATCGTCGAGGACGAGGAGTCCCTCAGCGACCCGCTCTCCTACCTGCTGGGGAAGGAGGGGTTCGAGGTGGCGGTCGTCGACAACGGCGTGGACGCCGTGGCCGAGTTCGACCGGTCCGGCGCCGACCTGATGCTGCTGGACCTCATGCTCCCCGGGCTGTCCGGCACCGAGGTGTGCCGCCAGGTGCGGCAGCGCTCCTCCGTGCCGATCATCATGCTCACGGCCAAGGACGCCGAGATCGACAAGGTGGTCGGGCTCGAGCTCGGCGCCGACGACTACGTCACCAAGCCCTACTCGTCCCGGGAGCTCGTGGCGCGGATCCGCGCGGTCCTGCGCCGGCAGGGGGAGCCCGAGGAGCTCGTCTCGGCGACCGTGCAGGCCGGCCCCGTGCGGATGGACATCGAGCGGCACGTGGTCAGCGTGCACGGGGAGCGGGTGGCCATGCCGCTCAAGGAGTTCGAGCTGCTGGAGATGCTGCTGCGCAACGCCGGGCGCGTGCTGACCCGCGGGCAGCTCATCGACCGGGTCTGGGGCTCGGACTACGTGGGGGACACCAAGACCCTCGACGTCCACGTCAAGCGCCTGCGCGCCAAGATCGAGCCCGATCCCTCCGCCCCGCGGCACCTCGTGACGGTGCGGGGCCTCGGCTACAAGTTCGAGGGCTGAGCCGGCGGCGCCGCAGACGGAGGAGCCCGCAGACGGAAGGGCCCGGAACCCCGAGGGGTTCCGGGCCCTTCCGCTCGTGCGCGCCGGTGGGAGTCGTCAGTGGCCGCTCTCCTGGCCCACCATCTCCTCGACGGGCACGGGCGTGTTGGAAGGGTTCGCCGGGGTGCTCGGCGCGCCGCCGGGGATGAACTCGGCGTAGCGGGAGAAGGTGTGGTCCAGGACCGGGACCCGCTCGGTGAGGGACTCGCCGCCGGCGGTGAACTCGGTCTCGACCATGAGACCCGGCTCGGCGCCGGCACGGTCCACGGTCACGACCGGGTCGTCCTGGTCGAGGTCCACGGTGCCGCCGGCGGGGATCTGCACCTCGGCGGTGGCGCCGTCGACGTCCATCGACAGCGTGACGTCCTGGTCGCCGTCGTTCACCAGGGTGCCCAGCACGCGACCCTCCTGGTCGGCGCCGGTGGCCACGATCAGCACGTTGGCCAGCTTGACGTCCCCGACCTGCTCCACGATGCCGTCCGCGGCCGAGTACACCATGGTCGTGGCCGGCGGGTTGATGTAGGCGCATCCGGCGGTGGTCAGCAGGGCGGCCGCGGCGGCGGCACTCAGGCCTGCGCGACGCAGCTTCTGGCGGGCGGCGATCTTCACGGCGCGTACTCCTCGGGAGCTCAGGACGATGTCCCGACCAGCTTATCCGTTTGCCGACGGATCGTCCGCATCGACGGGCCCCCGGTCCCCGCCCGCCCCGGATCGGCGAATCCTACACCGTGTTAGAATGGAAGTTCTGAAAGGGGTATTTCCATATGGTTTTTGAGGTTGGCGAGACGGTTGTCTACCCGCACCACGGCGCGGCGACCATCGAGGAGATCAAGACCCGCACCGTCAAGGGCGAAGAGAAGATGTATCTCAAGCTCAAGGTGACCCAGGGGGATCTGGTGATCGAGGTACCCGCGGAGAACGTCGACCTGGTGGGCGTGCGCGACGTCGTCGACGAGGACGGGCTCAAGAAGGTCATCTCGGTCCTGCAGGCGAAGGACACCGAGGAGGCCAGCAACTGGTCCCGGCGCTACAAGGCCAACCTCGAGAAGCTCGCCTCCGGCGACGTGCTCAAGGTCGCCGAGGTCGTGCGCGACCTCTGGCGCCGCGACCGCGACCGCGGGCTCTCGGCGGGGGAGAAGCGGATGCTGACGAAGGCCCGCCAGATCCTCACCTCCGAGCTGGCGCTCGCCAAGAAGATCGACGAGGAAGAGGCCGAGAAGCGCCTCGACGACATCCTGGCGTCCTGACCGACCCGTGAGCGGGAACGCACCACGGTCCACCACGGCGAACCCGCCCTCCCCGGAGGGCGGGTTCGCCGTCGTCGTCGTGGCGGCGGGCTCCGGCACACGACTCGGGCACGGCATCCCCAAGGCCCTGGTGGCCCTCGACGGCCGCCCCCTCCTGGAGCACGCGCTGCGGGGCATCCGGTGCGCCGGGCTGACCGGGCCCGTGCTGGTGACCGTCCCGGCCGGGGACGTCGAGCTCTCCGCGACCGCCCGGGCGCACGGCGCGCGACCCGTGACCGGCGGCGCCTCCCGCGCGGAGTCCGTGCGCGAGGCGCTGACCGAGCTCGCGCGGTCCGAGCCCGCCTGCACCGCGGTGCTCGTCCACGACGCCGCCCGCTGCCTCACCCCGCCCGAGGTCTTCCGCACCGTCGTGGACCGGCTGCGCGCCGGGGAGCGCGCCGTGGTCCCCGTGCTGCCCGTGGCGGACACGATGCGCCGGGTGGACGACGCCGGACGGTCGCTCGGCACCGTGGACCGCACGGTGCTGCGCGCGGTCCAGACCCCGCAGGGCTTCGACCTCGCCCTGCTCCGGTCGGTGCACCGCGCCGCCGCGGAGGCCGGGACGGACCCCGGGTCCGTCACCGACGACGCCTCCCTCGTGGAGGCGCACGCCCCGGGGGCCACCGTGCTGACGGTGCCCGGCCACGAGCACGCCTTCAAGATCACCCGCCCGCTCGACCTGGTGCTGGCCGAGGCCGTCCTGCGCGGCCGCGCACCGGGCACGGACGCGGCGGTGCCCGTCACCGCCGCTCCTACCCCCGGCCCTCACCCCGATCTGCTCGACCCCGAGGAGCCCTGACCCGTGATCCTGCCCCGCACCGGCATCGCCGTCGACGTCCACGCCTTCGGGCCCGAGGGCACCCCGCTGTGGGTCGCGGGCCTCGAGTGGCCGGGGGAGCGCGGTCTCGCCGGGCACTCGGACGGGGACGTCGTGGCCCACGCCGCCGCCGACGCCCTGTTCTCGGCCTCCGGCACGGGCGACCTGGGCGCCAACTTCGGCGTGGACCGCCCCGAGCTGGAGGGCGCGTCCGGGGTGCGGATCCTCACGGAGGCGGCCCGCATCGTGCGGGAGGCCGGCTTCGAGATCGGCAACGTGGCCGTGCAGCTGATCGGGAACCGGCCGCGGTTCGCGCCGCGACGGGCCGAGGCCGAGGCCGTGCTCACCGCCGCGGCCGGCGCGCCCGTCACGGTCAGCGCCACGACCTCCGACCGGCTCGGGCTCACGGGCCGCGGCGAGGGCCTCGCGGCCGTGGCCACCGCGCTGGTCGTGCCCGCGGACGCGCGCCGGGCCTGACCGGGGCGCCACCGCCCGCCCTTATGATGGGCCGTGTGACTCTGCGCTTCTACGACACCGCCACCGCGACCGTGCGGGACTTCGCGCCCGCCCACCCCGGCGAGGCCCGTCTGTACTACTGCGGCGCCACCGTCCAGGGCATGCCGCACATCGGCCACGTCCGCTCGGCCCTGGTCTTCGACCAGCTCGCCCGGTGGCTCGCCCACCGCGGCTACCGGGTCACCACCGTGCGCAACGTCACCGACATCGACGACAAGATCCTCGCGAACTCGGCCGCGTCCTTCGCCCCCGACTACGCCGGCGACCACCCCCGCGAGCCGTGGTGGGCGCTGGCCTACCGGTTCGAGCAGGCGTTCAACGCCGCCTACGACGCCATCGGCGTCGGCCGGCCCACCTACGAGCCGCGCGCCACGGGCCACGTCCCCGAGATGCACGCCCTGATCCGCACCCTCGTCGACGCCGGGCACGCCTACCCGGCGCCGGACGGCTCCGGGGACGTCTACTTCGACGTCCGCTCCTGGGAGCGCTACGGCGAGCTCACCCACCAGTCGGTCGACGACATGCAGGACGCCCCCGACGCCGACCCCCGCGGCAAGCGGGACCCCCGCGACTTCGCCCTGTGGAAGGGGCACAAGGCGGGCGAGCCCGAGACCGCCCGCTGGGACTCGCCCTGGGGCGCCGGCCGGCCCGGCTGGCACCTCGAGTGCTCGGCCATGGCCGCGAAGTACCTCGGCGAGCACTTCGACATCCACGGCGGCGGACTGGACCTGCGCTTCCCCCACCACGAGAACGAGCTGGCCCAGTCGGCGGCGGCCGGGCAGCGGTTCGCGACGCTCTGGCTGCACAACGGGCTGGTCACCTACGCGGGCGAGAAGATGTCCAAGTCGATCGGCAACACCGTCTCCCCGGCGGAGATGCTCGCCGAGGCCCGGCCGCTGGCCGTGCGCTACTACCTCGGCCAGGCCCACTACCGCTCCGTGCTGGACTACCGGCCCACCTCCCTCGCCGAGGCCACGGCCGCGGTCGAACGGGTCGAGTCCTTCCTGCGCGCGGCCCGGGACGCCGGCGCCGACCTCGACGGGGCGGCCGGGGACGTGCCGCCCGCCTTCGGCGACGCCATGGACGACGACCTCAACGTGCCACAGGCCCTCGCCGTCCTGCACGAGACCGTCCGCGCCGGCAACTCCGCGCTCGCCGACGGCCTGGACGCCGCCGCGCCCGCCCGGGCGGTGCGCGCCATGACCGACGTCCTCGGCCTGACCGCGCTCATGGACCTCGGGGACGCCGCCGGGAACGCCGCCGAGCACGCGGCCCTCGACGCCCTCGTGCGCTCGCTGCTGGCCCAGCGCGACCAGGCCCGCGCCGCCAAGGACTGGGCCCGGGCCGACGCCCTCCGGGACGAGCTCGCCGCCGCCGGCGTCGCGGTGCGCGACGCCGCCGGCGGATCCACCTGGTCCGTGGCCTGACCGGGCCGCACCACACCGACCGAACAGAGGAACCCATGCCAACCCCCAAGCAACGTCCCGGCGCGATCCGCAAGAACAAGAAGGGCCCGCTGGTCGGCACCGGCGGCCACGGACGCAAGGCCCTCGAGGGCCGGGGCCCCACCCCCAAGGCCGAGGACCGCCCGTACCACAAGGCGCACAAGATGAAGAAGGCCGCCGACCGGCGGCAGGGCCAGGGCGGCCGCTCCCCGGCCCGCACCCGCGGCAAGGTCCAGGAGGACCTCGTCACCGGGCGGAACTCCGTGGTCGAGGCGCTGCGCGCGGACATCCCCGCCAAGGCCCTGTACGCGGCGAGCAAGATCGACGTCGACGACCGCGTGCGCGAGATCCTGCAGCTCTGCGCCGAACGCGGGATCACGATCCTCGAGGCCTCCAAGGGCGAGCTCGACCGGCTCACCAGCGACGCCGTGCACCAGGGCGTGGCCCTGCAGGTGCCGGCCTACGAGTACCAGGACGCCGTGGAGGCGGCCCGGAAGTTCATGACCCAGTGGGAGAAGCGGCACATCCGCCGCCCCCCGCTGATGGTCGCCCTCGACGGGATCACCGACCCCCGCAACCTCGGCGCCATCATCCGCAGCGTCTCCGCGTTCTCCGGCAACGCCGTGATCGTGCCCGAGCGCCGGTCCGTGGGCGTCACGGCCTCCGCCTGGAAGACCAGCGCCGGCGCCGCGGCCCGCGTGCCCGTCACCAAGGCGGCCAACCTCAACCGCACCCTCGAGGAGCTCAAGGCCATGGGCTACTTCGTGGTCGGCCTCGACGGCGGCGGCGACGTCGAGCTGCCCGGCCTCGAGCTGGCCACCGAGCCGCTCGTCATCGTGGTCGGCTCGGAGGGCAAGGGCCTGTCCCGGCTGGTCACCGAGAACTGCGACCAGGTCGTCTCCATCCCCATCGACTCCACGATGGAGTCGCTCAACGCCTCGATGGCCGTGGGCATCACCCTGTACGAGGTGTCGCGACGCCGTGCTGGTTCCTGAGCCCCGGCGGCAGGACACCGGTCGGCCGTACGTCTCCCACCCCTACCCCCTCGGGGTCCACCCCTCTCCCGAGCGCGACGGCAGCGCGAACGTGGCGGTCTACGCCCCGGGGATCCCCGACCTGGACATCGTCTTCCGGCTGCCCGGCGGCCGCTGGCAGCGGCGGCGGCTCACCGGCCGCACCGGCGGCGTGCACCACGGGACGATCCCGCCGGCCGAGCAGCAGCGGCTCTCGGAGACGGGCTTCGACTACCTGCGGCACCGGGACGAGGCCCCGGCCCTGCCCGCCGGCACGGAGTACGGGTTCGTGCCCGCCGACTCGCCGGTCGCCTCCCACCACCGCTCCCCGGACCCGGCCGCCCAGCAGATCCTGCTCGACCCCTACGGCAAGGGGCTGCGCCGCGTCGCCCCGCCGCCCGGCGTCGTCGATCCCGGCCCCGACGCCTACGGGGGCCGCTACGTCTCCGTGGTCGTCCAGCAGGACTTCGACTGGGACGAGGACCGCCGCCCGGCCACCCCGTGGCGGGACACCGTCGTCTACGAGGCGCACGTCAAGGGCCTGACCGCCCTGCACCCGGACGTCCCGGAGGAGCTGCGGGGCACGTACGCCGGGCTCGCGCACCCCGCGATGACCGGGTACCTCACGTCCCTGGGCGTCACGGCCGTCGAGCTCCTGCCGGTGCACGCCCACCTGGACGAGCCGCACCTCACGTCCCTCGGGCTGAGCAACTACTGGGGCTACAACACCCTGGGCTTCTTCGCCCCGCACGCCGGCTACGCGACCGAGGCCGCCCGCGCCCGGGGACCGCAGGGCGTGCTGGACGAGTTCAAGGCCATGGTCCGGGAGCTGCACCGCGCGGGGCTCGAGGTCTACCTCGACGTCGTCTACAACCACACGGCGGAGGCCGGCCAGGAGGAGCCCGCCTACTGCTGGCGGGGACTCGGCGACGAGGCCTACTACCGCCACGGCGAGGACGGCCGCTACGTGGACGTCACGGGGTGCGGCAACTCCGTGAACTTCGGCAACCCGCGGGTGGTGCAGATGGCGCTGGACTCCCTGCGCTACTGGGTGGAGCGCTGCCACGTGGACGGCTTCCGCTTCGACCTCGCCCCCGAGCTGGCCCGGGACGAGCGCCACCGCTTCACCCGCAACCACCCCTTCCTCGTGGCCGTCGGCGCGGACCCCGCCCTGTTCGGGACGAAGCTCATCGCCGAGCCCTGGGACGTGGGCATGGGCGGCTGGCAGACCGGTCACTTCCCCGAGGGGTGGGCCGACTGGAACGACCGCTTCCGGGACACCGTCCGCGACTTCTGGCTCACCGGCCCGCGCAGCATGAGCCTGGGCGGGGACGGGGGCAACGCCGCCCGGCTCGCCGGGGCGCTCGCCGGCTCCTCGGACATGTTCGCCGCGTCCGGGCGCAGCGCCCTGGCGTCCGTGAACTTCGTGACCGCCCACGACGGCTTCACCCTGGCGGACCTCGTCTCCTACGACAACAAGCACAACCAGGACAACCTGGAGAAGAACCGGGACGGGACCAACGACAACCACTCGTGGAACCACGGGGTGGAGGGCCCGGCGCGCGACGTGCGGATCCGGGCCGACCGGGCCCAGACCATGCGCAACGTCATGGCCACCCTGCTCTTCTCCCAGGGCGTGCCCATGATCACGGCCGGGGACGAGTTCGGCCGCACCCAGCGCGGCAACAACAACGCCTACTGCCAGGACAACGAGCTGTCCTGGGTGGACTGGCGGCTCACGCCGGCGGACCGCGCCATGCTCGCGGCCACCCGATCCCTGATCGGCGTGCGCGGGGAGTTCCTGGCCGGACAGCCGTCCCACTTCCCGACCCGCCCCGACGAGGTGATGATGCACTGGTTCGGCCCCGACGGGTCGGCCATGACCGCCACCGGCTGGCAGACCCCCGGGGCCCGGACCATCCAGGTGCTGATCGGCTCCCGCGGCGGCCGGGTGGCGGGGCTCATGGTGATCAACGGCGCGAGCGCCGACATGGCGATCACCTTCCCGAACCTCGCGGAGCTCCTGCGGCCGGACGAGCAGGGGCACCCCCTCGCGAAGGCCGACGGCGTCTACTCCCTGGTGCACAGCACGGCCTCCGTGCTGCACGGACGCTACGGGACGCGCTACCGGGCGGGCCAGGCGCAGGGCGTGCCCGCCGGCTCGGTGACGCTCTTCCGGGTGCTCTGAGCACCCGGGTGCGCTGAGGGGCCCGGTGCGCTGAGCTTTCCGGTGCGCCGAGCTTTCCGGTGCGCCGAGCTGCGGCGGCCCCTCCTGCGCGCCGCGCGGCGGCGGCTCAGGCGTTGGTCACCAGTCCCAGCTCGGCCTTGTCTGCGAGCTCGGGGTGGGCGGGCAGCACCCGGACGGTGTAGCCGAACGGGCCCGAGCGGTCCACGGTGATCGTGCCGCAGAACTTGTGCCGCCCCCCGCCGAGGTCGCCGACGGGGCTCAGCCCCGCGTACTTGCGCTCGTGGATGTGGTCCGTCTCCGAGACCCGGCCGTACCCGATCTCCGCGCACACGTCCTCCGGGCTCAGCGAGCCGAGGGACACGTAGGCGCACACCGTGAGCTCGTCCCCGATCTGCGGCTCCTGGGCCACGCCCTCGGCGTCCACGTGCTCGACCGCCACCTGGCCCCACGCCTGGCGCACGCGCCCGACCCACCGGGACTTCGCCCGGGCGGCCGCGTGGCCGTCCAGCGCCGTCCGGCGGCCCGAGACGGCGGCCGGCACGTAGAGGTGCTGCACGTAGTCCTCGAGCATGCGCTTGGCGGAGACCTGCGGGCCCAGCGTCGCGAGGGTGTGCTTGACCATGGCCAGCCACTGGTGGGGCACGCCGTCGGTGTTCGGGTCCGAGCCCTCCGCCGTCTCGCCGTAGAACCGCGGGGCCACGTGGTTCTCGATGAGCTCGTAGAGGGCGGCGGCCTCGATGTCGTCGCGCTCGTCCGGGTGCGCGCCCTCGTCGGCGGTCGGGATGGCCCAGCCGTTCTGGCCGTCGTACATCTCGTCCCACCAGCCGTCGAGCACCGAGAGGTTCAGCCCGCCGTTGAGGGCGGCCTTCATCCCGGACGTGCCGCACGCCTCGAGCGGGCGCAGCGGGTTGTTCAGCCACACGTCGCAGCCCGGGAAGAGGGTCTGGGCCATCGCGATGTCGTAGTTGGGGAGGAACACGATCCGGTGGCGCACCTCCGGGTCGTCCGTGAAGCGAACGAGGTCCTGGATCAGGCGCTTGCCCTGCTCGTCGGCAGGGTGGGACTTCCCGGCGACCACGAGCTGGACGGGGTGCTCCGGGTCCAGCAGGATCCGCTTGAGCCGCTGCGGGTCCCGCAGCATGAGCGTGAGCCGCTTGTAGGTGGGCACCCGGCGAGCGAAGCCGATCGTGAGCACGCCCGGGTCGAGGACCGAGTCGGTCCAGCCCAGCTCGGCGTCCGCGAGACCGCGCTTCTTCCACGACGCCCGCAGCCGGGCCCGGACGTCCTCCACCAGGCGGGTGCGCAGCTCCCGGCGGACGGCCCACAGCTCGGCGTCGTCGGCGCCGTAGATCCGGCGCCACCGCGCGGCCCGGTTCAGGTCCGAGCCCATCGGGTCGAGGGCCAGCTCCGCCATGCGGGGGTCGATCCAGGTCATGACGTGCACGCCGTTGGTGATCGAGCCGATCGGCACCTCGTCGGCGTCGAAGCCCGGCCACAGCCCCTGGAACATGCCCCGGGAGACCACGCCGTGCAGCTTGGCCACCCCGTTGGCCCGCTGCGCCAGGCGCAGGCCCATGACCGCCATGTTGAACTTGGCGGGGTCGCCGCCGTCGTAGTCCTCGGCGCCCAGGGACAGGACCTTGGCCGTGGGCACGGAGGGGGCGAGACCCGCGTTGAGGAAGTGCTCGATCTGCGCCTGCTCGAACCGGTCGATGCCCGCGGGCACCGGGGTGTGGGTCGTGAACACGGTGGCCGAGCGCACCGCGGTCAGGGCCTCGTCCCACGTCATCGGCTCGGTCCCGTCCGCCGGGTCCATGAGCTCCGCGATCCGCTCGACGCCCAGGAACCCGGCGTGGCCCTCGTTGCAGTGGAAGACCTCCGGGGCGGGCGCCCCGGTCAGCCGGGAGAAGGCCCGCAGCGCCCGGATCCCGCCCATCCCGAGGAGCAGCTCCTGCTGGAGCCGGTGGTCGCCGCCGCCGCCGTAGAGGCGGTCCGTGACGTTGCGGGCGTGGTCGTCGTTGTCCGGGATGTCGGAGTCGAGCAGCAACAGGGGGACGCGGCCGACGTCGGCCCGCCAGATGTGGGCGGACAGGGAGCGGCCGTTGGGCAGGGGGAGGGTGATCCGGACCGGGCTCCCGTCCTCCTCCCGCAGCAGCGTCAGGGGCATGCCGTCCGGGTCGAGGACGGGGTAGGACTCCTGCTGCCACGCGTCGCGGGACAGGGACTGCTTGAAGTAGCCGTGCTGGTAGAACAGGCCGACGCCCACCACCGGCACGCCGAGGTCCGAGGCGCTCTTGAGGTGGTCGCCGGCGAGGATCCCCAGCCCGCCCGAGTACTGGGGGAGCACGGAGGTGACACCGTACTCGGCGGAGAAGTAGGCGATGGACCGCGGGGCGTCCTCCGCCTGCGTCTTCTGGTACCACAGGTCGTCGGTGAGGTAGCGCTCGAGATCGGCGTCCAGCTCCTCGATCCGGCGCACCGTGGCCGGGTCCTGGGCGATCTGCTGGATCTCCTCCCGGGCGAGGGAGCCGAGGAGCTTGACGGGGTCCCCGTGGACCGCGTCCCAGGCCTGCGGGTTCAGCTCGGCGAACAGCTGTTCGGTGGGCCGGTGCCAGGACCAGCGGAGGTTCCTCGCGAGTCGGCTCAGAGGGGCGATGGACTCCGGCAGCACGGTGCGCACGGTGAATCTACGGATTGCCTTCACGCCGTCAGACTACCGGTGCGGCGGCGCCGGACGGCGGTGCCGCCGCCCATCCGTCCCCCGGCGCGCCGCACCGCCCGACCGGGGCCGTGACACTGGGACGGCGACACCGTCCCACGGTTCGACAGCGGGCTTAACGATCGCCGGGTTTGTCGCTAACGTGGTCCAGGTGAGCCAAGCCAACACGCCGCCCCCGTCCGACCCGGCCTCGAGCCCGGCCGGCGCGCCCGCCCCCGACCCCTCGACGACGACGCCCGCCCTTCCCGGTGCCGGGACCGGTGCCGCCGCGGCGCCGGCCGAGCAGCCCGCGAAGAAGGCACCGGCGCGGCGCAGAGCGTCCACCGCCCGGAAGGCCCCGGAGCCCGAGGTCACGGCGCCCGTGGCCGACGAGCCCGGCATCGCCGTTGTCCCCGCGGCGGAGCCCAAGCCGCGTGCCAAGCGGACGTCCACGGCCAGGACGGCCGCGGCGAAGTCAGCCGCAGGGACGCCTGCGGCCAAGGCCGCCGGCACGAGGACGGCCACCGCCAAGAAGGCCACCACGCCGCGGAAGTCGACGACCACGCGCCGGAAGGCCGCCGGCTCGGCGTTCTCCCGCGAGGACCTGGTCTACGGCCGGATCCCGGTCGTCGGCGTGAGCCCCGTGGTCGAGGACGGCCGCTTCCCGGCGAAGGCCGTGCCGGGCGAGTCGATCCGCGTGGGCGCCACCGTGTTCCGTGAGGGCCACGACGCCCTGGGCGTGACCGCGGTGCTCTACGACCCGCAGGGCGCGGAGGCCGAGCGCGTGCCGATGCGCCTCACCACTCCCGGCACCGACCGCTACGAGGCGTGGCTGACGCCGTCGTCCGAGGGCGCCTGGACCTTCGCCGTGGAGGGCTGGGGCGACCTGTTCGAGACGTGGCGCCACGCCGCGGAGATCAAGGTGGGGGTCGGCCAGGACGTCGACCTCATGATGGCCGAGGGTGTCGTGCTCTTCGACCGCGCCGCCGCGGAGCCGGGCCGCCCGGACTCCGACGCCGAGCTGTTCCGCGCGGTCTCCCGCACGCTCGGCAACGGGGAGCTGCCCGCCGAGCACCGGCTCGAGGCCGGCACCTCCGCCGAGGTCCTGGCCGTGGTCGCCGAGCGGCCGCTGCGGGACCTCGTGACCGAGAGCCGCCGCTACCCGCTGAAGGTCGAGCGCGCCGCCGCCGGCCGCGGGTCCTGGTACGAGTTCTTCCCCCGCTCCGAGGGCGCCGTCTTCGACGCCGAGTCCGGCACGTGGGCCTCCGGCACCTTC
This sequence comes from Kocuria sp. CCUG 69068, assembly GCF_020833785.1. Classification (NCBI taxonomy): domain Bacteria; kingdom Bacillati; phylum Actinomycetota; class Actinomycetes; order Micrococcales; family Micrococcaceae; genus Kocuria; species Kocuria sp. CCUG 69068. The sequence continues at coordinate 7,773 of NZ_PDDL01000055.1, read as the reverse complement.
CGGACCGCCGCCGAAAGCCTCGACCGTGTCGCGGCCATGGGCTTCGACGTCATCTACCTGCCCCCGATCCACCCGATCGGCACGGCGCACCGCAAGGGCCCGAACAACACCCTGGTGGCCGGTCCGCAGGACCCGGGGTCCCCGTGGGCCATCGGCGCCCCCGAAGGCGGGCACGACGCGATCCACCCGGACCTCGGCTCGTTCGAGGACTTCGACGGCTTCGTGGCCCGCGCCGGGGACCTGGGCCTCGAGGTGGCCCTGGACCTCGCTCTGCAGGCCTCCCCGGACCACCCGTGGGTCACCGCGCACCCGGAGTGGTTCACGACCCGCGCCGACGGCTCCATCGCGTACGCGGAGAACCCGCCGAAGAAGTACCAGGACATCTACCCGATCAACTTCGACAACGACCCCGAGGGCCTGTCCCTCGAGGTGCTGCGGATCGTGGAGCTGTGGATCTCCCACGGGGTGAAGATCTTCCGGGTCGACAACCCGCACACCAAGCCCCTGTGGTTCTGGGAGTGGCTGATCGGCACCGTCAACGCCAAGCACCCCGACGTCGTGTTCCTGGCCGAGGCGTTCACCCGCCCGGCCATGATGCAGGGCCTCGCCCGGGTCGGCTTCCAGCAGTCCTACTCGTACTTCACCTGGCGCAACACCAAGAAGGAGATCGAGGAGTACCTCGAGGAGATCAGCCACGAGACCTCGGCGGTGTACCGGCCGAACTTCTTCGTCAACACCCCCGACATCCTCACCGAGTACCTGCAGTTCGGCGGGCCCGCGGCCTTCAAGATCCGTGCCGTCCTGGCCGCCACCGGCTCGCCCCTCTGGGGCGTCTACGCCGGCTACGAGCTCTACGAGCACGTGGCCCGGGCCGGCGCCGAGGAGTACGTCGACAACGAGAAGTACGAGTACCGGCCCCGTGACTTCGCCGGCGCCGAGGAGCGCGGCGAGTCCCTCGCCCCGTACCTCACGCGGCTCAACGAGATCCGGCGCCGGCACGCCGCGTTCGGCGACCTGCAGAACCTGACGGTGCAGTCCACGTCCGACGACGCCCTGGTCGCCTACTCGAAGACGAAGACCGTCCGGCACGGGGGCTCGAGCTACAAGGACACGGTGATCGTGGTCGTGAACGTGGACCCGCACGCGACCCGGGAGGGCACCGTGTGGCTGGACCTGGAGACCCTGGACCTGGACGACGCGGACTTCAACGAGGACGGCAGCTTCTGGGTGGACGACCTGCTCAGCGGGAACTCCTGGAAGTGGGGCACGCACAACTACGTGCGCCTGGACCCGCACTACGACCCCGCGCACGTCCTGCACGTCCGCCGCAACGTCAAGTAGGGGCTCGACCGCACCCCGTCGGGGCCCTCCCGGGCGACGTCCCCGGGAGGGCCCCCTCCGCAAGCTCCGATGGCCTCCGACCCACCTGTCCGAAAGGCGGCACCCCCGCATGAGCATCTCGCCGTACTCGCTCAACGCCCCCGGCATCTCCCACGACCCCGACTGGTTCCGCAAAGCGGTGTTCTACGAGGTGCTCGTCCGGGCGTTCTCCGACGCCAACGGTGACGGCTCCGGCGACTTCTCCGGCCTGATCGACAAGCTCGACTACCTGCAGTGGCTCGGCATCGACTGCCTCTGGCTGCCGCCGTTCTTCGAGTCCCCGCTGCGCGACGGCGGCTACGACATCTCGGACTACTACTCGGTGCTCGACGAGTTCGGCACGATCAGCGACTTCAAGCGCCTCGTGGCCGAGGCGCACGCCCGCGGCCTGCGGGTGATCATCGACCTCCCGCTCAACCACACGAGCGACCAGCACCCGTGGTTCCAGGCCTCCCGCGAGGACCCCGAGGGGCCCTACGGCGACTTCTACGTCTGGTCGGACACGGACGAGCTGTACCAGGACGCCCGGATCATCTTCGTGGACACCGAGGAGTCGAACTGGACGTTCGACCCGATCCGCCGGCAGTTCTTCTGGCACCGTTTCTTCTCCCACCAGCCGGACCTCAACTTCGAGAACCCCGCCGTGGTGGAGGCCGTCCACGACGTGGTGAAGTTCTGGCTCGACATGGGCATCGACGGCTTCCGGGCCGACGCGATCCCGTACCTGATCGAGGAGGAGGGGACCAACTGCGAGAACCTCCCCGGCACCCACGACTTCCTGGTCGAGCTGCGGCGCATGATCGACGACCAGTACCCGGGGCGCGTGGTGATCGCCGAGGCGAACCAGATGCCGCACGAGGTGGTGGAGTACTTCGGGAGCGAGCAGGACCCCGAGTGCCACATGTGCTTCCACTTCCCGATCATGCCGCGGATCTTCTACGCGCTGCGGGACCAGAAGGCCGCCCCGATCGTGGAGACCATGCGGGAGACGCCGGACATCCCGCGCGGCACCCAGTGGGGCACGTTCCTGCGCAACCACGACGAGCTGACCCTCGAGATGGTGACCACCGAGGAGCGCCAGGCGATGCTCGGCTGGTACGCCCCCGACTCGCGCATGCGCGCCAACGTGGGCATCCGCCGCCGCCTGGCCCCCCTGCTGGACAACTCGCGGGCCGAGATCGAGCTGATCCACGCCCTGCTCCTGTCCCTGCCGGGCAGCCCGTTCCTGTACTACGGGGACGAGATCGGGATGGGCGACAACATCTGGCTCGACGACCGCGACGCGTCCCGCACCCCCATGCAGTGGACCCCGGACCGCAACGCCGGGTTCTCCAAGGCGGACCCGGGCAAGCTGTACCTGCCCGTGGTGCAGTCGCTGGTCTACCACTACAACCAGGTCAACGTGGAGGCGCAGCTGGCGTCGTCGTCGTCCCTGCTGCACTGGATGCGCCAGATGCTCGCGGTGCGCAAGGCGCACCCGGCGTTCGGCCTCGGCTCGTACGTCGGCGTGGAGACGGACCACGACTCCGTGCTCGCGTTCCTGCGCGTGCTCCCCGACGAGGAGGCCGACGACGGGCGCGGCGAGACCGTCCTGTGCCTGTTCAACCTCGCGCACACCCCGGCGTGCGCCCGGATCCGGCTCCCCCAGTTCGCGGGCCGCGGGCTGCGCGAGCTCTTCGGCGGCGACCTGTTCGGCGAGGTGGACGAGGCCGGGGAGTACCGCATCACCCTCGGCAGCCAGGACTTCTTCTGGCTGCGCCTCCGGGCCGCTCCCCGCGACGACGGCACGTCCCCCCAGACCACGGCCATGCCGATCATCACCGCCACCAAGTCCTGAGCGCGTCCGTGCGTCCGGCCACCTCCTCGCCCGTCCCGGAAGGACCCGATCCCATGACCGACCAGCACCCCCACGAGCTCCTCGACCTCCTGCGCCGGTGGCTGCCGCGGCAGCGGTGGTTCCCCTTCGCGGACGGCGGTGCGGGCACGGAGCTGCGGGTCGTCGCCCAGCTGGCCCTCCCGGACCAGGAAGGCGCCGGCGCCCGGCTCCTGCTGGTCGAGGCCTCCGAGGGGGCGCGCACCGAGCTGCTCCAGGTGCCGCTGAGCTTCCGCGCCGCGCCCCTGGAGGGCGCCGAGCGCTTCCTCGTCGGCGAGCTGGCGCCCGCCGCGGCCGAGGACGCCGGGACGGGCGTCCCGGCGGAGGAGACCGCCACCCCGCGCCGGGCCGCGCGCTTCCTCCGGGACCGGGCCGCCCGCGCCGGCCGTGCCGTGGCCCACCGCACCGGGCTGCCGCTGCCCGGTGCGGAGGACGCCGTGGCCGGCCCCTGGGTCTACGACGGGGTCGGCGACCCGGCGTTCGTCGGGCCGGTCCTGGGGCTCATGCAGCGCGCGGAGCAGCTCAGCTCGGGCCCGCTGGGGCTGACCGTGACGGGCGCGCACGCCGACGTGCTGCGCGTCCCCTACGCGGTCGAGACGCCCGCGCAGGTCCGCGTGATCTCGAGCGAGCAGTCGAACTCCTCGGTGATCCTCACCCCGCCCGCGGGCCGGGCGGACGCCGACGCCGTGATCGTGAAGTTCTTCCGCGTGCTGGGGGAGGGCGACAACCCGGACGTGGAGGTGGGTCGCGAGCTCACCGCGCTCGGCTGCCCCGCGGTGCCGAGCACCTTCGGGTGGCTCGACGCCCGTTGGCGCACCGGGCTGAGCACCGTGCAGGGCCAGCTGGCCGTGGCCACCGAGTTCCTCGCCGGCTCCGCCGACGCGTGGGGCCGGGCCGTCGAGGCCGCGGAGCAGGGCACGGACTTCACCGAGGAGGCCCGCGAACTGGGCCGCACCACCGCGCGCGTGCACCGCGACCTGGGCCGCGCGTTCGGCGCGGACGTCCCCGACGACGCCGCCCGCGCCCGCCTCCTGAACGACCTCGGCGGACGCCTGCGCTGGGCCCGCACGGAGACCGGCTCCCTGTTCTCGGAGCACTCGGCCGCCCTCGACCAGCTGATCACCTCCCTCGGTGACGTGCCGGAGCTGCCCCCGCTGCAGCGCATCCACGGCGACTACCACCTGGGCCAGGTCCTGCAGACCGAGGACGGGCAGTTCAAGGTGCTCGACTTCGAGGGGGAGCCCCTGCGCGCCATCGAGGAGCGCACCCGGCCGGACGTCGCCCTGCGCGACGTGGTCGGCATGCTGCGCTCCTTAGACTACGCCGCCGCCTTCGGCGCCCGTGCCGGCGCGGCGGACGCCGAGGCGTGGGGCCGGCGCGCCGGCGACGCGTTCCTGGCGGGCTACGAGCAGGGCGCCGGACACCCGGTGGACCGCGGTTCCCCGCTGTTCCAGGCGCTGTGGCTGGACAAGGCCCTGTACGAGGTCGTCTACGAGCAGCGCAACCGCCCCGACTGGGTGGACGTCCCGGCAGCGGCGGTTCGCCGTTCACTGGAGAGCCTCCGGTCGCGTAGCGTGAACCCTGATACCGCCGGTGCGGACCCCGCCCCCGGCACCGACCACGACGACGACAGCTCCCGCTCCGCGCGGCTCATCCCTGCGGCAGCGGGAACGGAAATCGAGGACGCAGTGAGCGCCAGCACTCCGCAGGACCGATCCGACCCCGTCCAGAAGTCCCGCGCCGTCCCGGCCGGCCACGACGTGGCCCCTGCGGGACCGGTGCACGTGGCCGAGCACGTGCTGGCCGCCGTGTCCGAGGGCCGCCACCACGACCCGCACAGCGTCCTGGGCGCGCACCTGAACCCGGACGGCAGCGTCACCGTGCGCACGCTGCGCCGGTTCGCGACCGCGGTCGCGGTCGTGACGCAGGACGGCACCTTCGAGCTCGAGCACGAGTGGGGCGGCATCTTCACGGGCGTGGTCCCCGCGCACGAGCCGGGCCGGATCCCCGACTACCGCGTGGACGTGACCTACCGGGACCTGGAGCCGCAGCGGCTGGACGACCCGTACCGCTTCGGGCCGACCCTCGGCGAGCTGGACCTCCACCTCATCGGCGAGGGCCGCCACGAGACGCTGTGGACCGTTCTCGGCGCGCACGTGCGCCGCTACCCCTCCGCGATGGGCGACATCACCGGCGTGGCCTTCGCCGTGTGGGCGCCCAACGCCCAGGCGGTGCGGGTCATCGGCGACTTCAACGGCTGGGACGGCAGCGAGCACGCCATGCGCTCCCTCGGCTCCTCGGGCGTGTGGGAGATCTTCGTCCCGGGCCTGGGCTCCGGCGCCACCTACAAGTTCCGCATCCTCGGCCGGGACGGCGGCTGGCGCGAGAAGGCGGACCCCATGGCCTTCGGCACCGAGGTGCCGCCGTCCACCGCGTCCCGCGTCTTCGAGTCCGACTACGAGTTCCAGGACGACGTCTGGATGGCGCGCCGGGCGGCGACCGATCCGCACAACGCGCCCATGAGCGTCTACGAGCTGCACATCGGCTCGTGGCGCAAGGGCCTCGGCTACAAGGACCTCGCGAAGGAGCTCGTCGAGTACCTCACCTGGCAGGGCTTCACCCACGTGGAGTTCATGCCCGTGGCCGAGCACCCGTTCGGCGGGTCCTGGGGCTACCAGGTGACGTCCTACTACGCGCCGTCCTCCCGCTTCGGCAGCCCGGACGAGTTCCGCTACCTCGTGGACAAGCTGCACCAGGCCGGCATCGGCGTGATCGTGGACTGGGTCCCGGGCCACTTCCCGAAGGACGAGTGGGCACTGGCCCGCTTCGACGGCGAGCCCCTGTACGAGCACGCCGACCCCCGCCGCGGCGAGCACAAGGACTGGGGGACGCTGATCCCCGACTACGGCCGCAACGAGGTCCGGAACTTCCTGGTGGCCAACGCCTCCTACTGGCTCGAGGAGTTCCACGTGGACGGCCTGCGCGTGGACGCGGTCGCATCCATGCTCTACCTGGACTACTCGCGCAACGAGGGGGAGTGGGAGCCCAACGTCTTCGGCGGCCGCGAGAACCTCGAGGCGATCGCGTTCCTCAAGGAGGCCAACGCCACCGCGTACAAGCGCACCCCGGGGATCGTCATGATCGCCGAGGAGTCGACGTCCTACCCGGGCGTGACCCGGCCGACCGACGCCGACGGGCTGGGCTTCGGGCTCAAGTGGAACATGGGATGGATGAACGACACCCTCGAGTACATGGCGGAGGACCCGGTCAACCGGTACTACCACCACAACAAGCTCACGTTCTCGCTGGTCTACGCGTTCTCGGAGAACTTCCTGCTCCCGATCTCCCACGACGAGGTCGTCTACGGCAAGGGCTCCCTCCTGCGCAAGATGCCGGGCGACCGGTGGCAGCAGCTCGCCAACGTCCGCGCCTACCTGGCGTTCATGTGGGCCCACCCCGGCAAGCAGCTGATCTTCATGGGCACGGAGTACGCCCAGGAGTCCGAGTGGTCCCAGGAGCACGGCCTCGACTGGTGGCTCTCGGAGACCCCGCCGCACAAGGGCGTCCAGGAGCTGGTCCGCACCCTCAACGGGATCTACCGGGAGACCCCCGCGCTGTACGAGCGGGACAACAACCCCGCGGGGTTCGAGTGGATCGACGCGGCCGACGCCGGGCGCAACACGCTGTCCTTCACACGCTGGGACGAGCAGGGCAACCCGCTCGTGTGCGTGGCCAACTTCGCCGGCAACCCGCACGAGAACTTCCGGCTGGGCCTCCCATGGGCGGGGGAGTGGGTCGAGGCGCTCAACACGGACTCCGAGCTCTTCGGCGGTTCGGGCGTGGGCAACCTCGGCAAGGTCACCGCCACCGAGGGCGCCCACAACGGCAACCCCGCCTCGGTCGAGCTGACCGTCCCGCCGCTCGCCGTCCTGTACCTCAAGCCGGCCGAGCACTGAGCCGGCCCCGGCCGTTCCCGCGGGAGCCGGCCGGAGTCACGGGAAGGGCCCGGATCCTCGGATCCGGGCCCTTCCGCCGTCCCGGGAGCGGGACGGAGGGCGCCCGGAGAAACCGCCGGCGGGCGGCGGCGGCGGGTCCGGGAGGCCGGTTTGCACGGGCCGCGGAAACCGAGTAACTTCATCCAAGTCGTCGCGGCGAGGAACTCCTCCGGGAGATCCACGGGGCGGCATCCCCCACCGAACGGTCCCGACCGAGCAGCCAGCGAGTTGCACGGGAGCGGAAGAGTGTTAGGATGGGAGATTGTGAGCTTCGCCGGAAGGCGGCGCCGTCACGATCAGGTAACCAAGAGTTCACCTGAGATTGACCGGGGTCGACCGGAAGGGCTAAGGTTGCAGAGCACTCCGGCAGCAAGGTGTCAAGCGAGACACGGCTGATCGGTCTGTTGTTTGAGAACTCAATAGTGTGCCATGTTTGTTGATACCGGATGTTTTATTCGGTTGATTGGTTGTCGCCGTCCTGCCTCCGTGGGGTGGTGGCGACATTTTCAGCCGGGGTTTGATGTT
>NZ_PDDL01000054.1:0-25470 GCF_020833785.1 Kocuria sp. CCUG 69068 | reverse complement strand
CGCGGCGTCCCGGCACAGCTGCGCGTAGCGCTGCGCCTCGCCGGGGAGCAGCGAGGCCCGCGCCGCCCGCAGCGGTGCGGCGACGCACTCCTCGGCGGCCACGGCCATCGCGCGCGCCCCGGGGAACCAGTCCTCCGGCGCCGTGAGGGACCCGTGCCAGGGCACCTCGTGCAGCCGGAGGCCCGCGGGCAGCTCCTCGGCCACCAGGCGGGCGGCCTCGTTGGCGGAGGTCACGACCTCGTCACCGTCCCGGTGCACCAGGACCGCGGCCACCGGCGGACCGGCGAGCGAGACGTGCACGCGCGCGCCGTCGAGGTACCAGGACACGGCGGAGTGGCTCTGCAGCAGCACGGCGTCCACCCCGTGCGCGTCCAGCACCCGCAGGACCCGCCGGCGCTTCTCCGCCCGCTCCGGGGCGCTCACGCGGTCCGGCCCCGGGCCGCGTCCCCGAGCAGGGCCTCCACCCGGGGGGTGTCGAGACGGCCGTCGACGACGAGCACGCGCACCTCCCGCTCGACCGGCCGGTCCGTCGTCGTCGTGACGGGCGCGTCCCAGGCCAGGGCGAGACCCACCCCCGGGTACCCGGCGTGCCGGACGAACCAGGGGTCGGCCGAGTCGTCGCCGCGCCGCAGGACGAGGGTCGCGGGGCGCCCCGCGAACTCGGCGGAGAAGGCGAGCCACGGGGAGGTGCTGCCGTGCACGGCCTGCTCGCCCGCCGCGTCCGCGGTGAACACGTCCGCGTCGGTGCAGGCGGGGAGTCGCCAGAAGAATCCTCCGTAGCCGCCGCCGGCCCGCCCGTTGGAGCCGGGGCTGCCGAGCCGCACCGGGTGGTCGCCGGCGGGGGAGAGGCGGAAGCGCAGGCCGAGCTCCCAGGCGCGCTCGTGCACGGGCCGGAACGTCCAGCGGCGCTCCTCGGTCAGCACCGCGGCGCCGTCCGGGCCCGTCCAGGCGAGCTCCTCGTCGAGGCGGTCGTCGGCGTGGTGCGCCGCGACCCGGAGCACGCGGCCGTGGTCCTCCCGCCACACGTAGCGCTGCGCCTCCCGGGTGTAGGTGCGCCCGCCCCAGAAGTTGAGGCCGTCCACGTCCTGGAGCGCCGTGCCGACCCCCAGGTGCCAGACGTGGTCCAGGGGCTGCTGGTCCGTGAGGACGACGCCGCCGAGGGTCCGCACGGGGTGCAGGAACGGGCGGGGGGAGGAGGTCGGGGCGACGTCCTCGCCCGTGCGGACCTGCGCCACCTCGCGCTCGCCGAGGAGCACGCTCCCGCTCGTGGCGGCGGGTTGCGCCCAGGGGGCGCCCAGGCCGGCGAAGTCCGACTGCGCCCTGACCGCCCGCACCGCCCAGTCCTCGATCCCGTCGAGGACGGCGCGCGGCGCCGTCCCGTCCTCCTGGTGCCAGCGGACGTGCTCGGGGGCGATCGGGACGGGGTCCGGGGCGGTGCGGACGGCGTCCAGCACCCGCACGAAGGCCCCCGTGGCGACCAGCGGGCACAGCAGCGCGGTGCCCCGGGCCCGGGCGTCGATCAGGTTCTCGAGCAGGTTCGTGCGCCCGGACTCGACAACCCGCGTCCCCTCCGGGCCCGTGACGGTCAGCCGGTCCTGGGTGTAGTGCAGGACGGCCTGCCCCTCCGTGCCCTCCACGGTGATGAACGGGTCCTGCTGCTCGGCGGCGCACAGGGTCAGGGCACACGTGACCGGGATCCCGGCCGCGGTGCGCACCCGGACCACCGAGGTGTCGTCGGACTCGATGGCGTTGGCGCGGTAGAGCTCGGTGCTCAGCTCGGCGACGTCCTCGCGGGTGCGGGCGCCGGCGAGGTGCAGGGCGGTCATCACCGCGTGGGCCAGCGGGTTGGTGACCACGCCGTCCACCACGTCCACCCCGCCGATGCGGCGCCGCCCTGCCCACGGGGACCGGGTGAAGTAGTCGGTGTCCCGGGACCAAAGCCCCGTGGCGCCCACCGCGCGCAGCCGCCCGATCTCCCCGCTGGCGAGCAGTCGCTCGACGACCTCCAGGGAGTGGGAGCCCAGGCTCTGGAAGCCCACCTGGACGAGCCGGTCCGCCGCCCCGGCGGCCTCGAGGAGGCGGTCGAACTGGTCGAGGCTGGCCACGGGGGGCTTCTCGAGCAGGACGTCGGCCCCCATCCGGAGGGCGGCCAGGGCGAGGTCGAAGTGGGTGTCGATGGGGGTGGAGACCACCACGACGTCCACGTCCGGGCCGGCGTCCTCCAGCTGCGCCAGGTCGCCGAACATGGGCACGTCCGGTCCGAGCACCCCGTCGTCGTCGACCCGCCGGTCGACGGCCGCCACCAGGCGGACACGGCCCTCCTCCTCGAGCCGGCGGATGTTCGCGAGGTGGCGTCCGCCGAAGCCGCCGATCCCCACCAGGCAGACGCGCACGGGTCCCTCCGGCGCGGTGCGGGCGGCGGGGGCGGACACGGTCTGGGTCTGCACAGGTTCTCCTGGATTCGGCGGGCGGGTTCGGCGGGCGGGTTCGGCTGTCGGAGGCAGGTGGAGCCGCGGGCGCCGGACGGTGCCGTCCGGCGCCCGCGGAGTGTGCGGGGGGTCAGCTGATCGCCGACTCCATCTCGGACATCATGCGCTCGGCGGCCTCCTCGGGGGTCGAGCGCTCGAAGAGCACGTCGAGCTCGTAGCGGTAGATGATCTCCTGCAGGGTGCTGAAGCCCAGCGGCGGGACCGGCAGCGCCTCGCCCAGCTCGGGCTGGATCTCCTCGACGAACTCCGCGGCCGCGGTGTCCGCCTCGCTGAGCTCGGGCAGCACGGCCTCGCGCACCGTCTCGTTGGCGGGCAGGCCGCGGTCCGCGAGGTTGATCTTGCCGGCCTCCTCGCTGTTGACCATGAAGTCGATGAACGCCTTGACCTCCTCGGGGTGCTCGGTGCGGGCGGAGGCGGACATGAACATGGCCGACTTCTGGAAGAGCTGCGCGCCGCCCTCGGTGCCGTCGGTGCTCGGGAAGCGGAGCGGGACGAGCTGGTTGCCGGACGCGGCGTTGAGGGCGCTCAGCTGGTTGGTCCACCACATGCCCATGGCCGCGCCGTTGGTGCCGGTGAGCGACTGGTCGGGGCCCGGCTCCTGGTCCTCCGTGACCACCGAGGCCGGGGGCAGGGCGCCGTCCTCCATCATCTGGTGCCACATGCCCAGGTAGCCGGCGGCGTCGCTCGCCTCGAAGCCGAGCTGCCCCTCGGGCGTGGTGAGCTCCTTGCCCTGCTGGCGCAGCCAGATCTGGAAGCCGGCCGGCTCGTTCGGGCCGCTGGTGCCGTGGACGTCCGTGTTCTCGGCGATCTGCTGGGAGACCTCGGAGAAGTCGTCCCAGGTCCACGTGGAGTCGTCCGGCAGCTCGACCCCGGCCTCCTCGTAGATGGTGGGGTTCGCCATCATCGCCATCACGTTGACGCCCGTGGCCACGCCGAAGAGGCCCTCCTCGGTCCGGCCGCTGTCCACGACGCCCTCGTCGAGCTCGGCGACGTCCACGTCGGAGAGGTCCAGCAGCGCGCCGTTGTCCGCGTACTCGCGCAGGTACTTCTCGTCCATCTGGATGATGTCCGGGGCGTCGCTGGAGGCCGTCTGCGTGGCCAGCTTGTCCCAGTAGCCGCCGAAGTCGCCGTACTCGCCCACGATGGTGACCCCCGGGTTCTGCTCCTCGAAGGCGTCGATGATCTCCTGCGTCTGCTGGTGGCGGGTGTCCGAGCCCCACCAGGCGAAGCGCAGCTCGACGTTGCCGTCGGCGTTCGCATCGTCGGCGCCGCCGCAGCCGGTCAGGGCCAGCGCCGACACGCTGAGGACGGTGGCGGCCTTCGCGAGGGTTCCCGTTCGCTTCATGCTGATCATGTCTCCTATGGGTCGAGGCAACGCCTTCTGGAAAGCGTTTTCCCGAGGGTAGCTGTGACCTGCCTCACGGGTCAAGGGCTCGCTCGGATTTCGTCGGCCGTGTCGCGCCGGCGCCCGCCGGGGGCGCCGGCCGCGGTGCCTACGACCGGCCGAAGGCCACGCTGTCCGTGGTCCAGGCGCGGGCCTGGCCGGTGAGCGTGACGCCCAGCCCGGGGCGGTCGGGGACGAGCATGCGCCCGTCCCGGGTCTCCAGGCGCTCCTCGAAGAGGGGGTCGAGCCAGTCGAAGTGCTCCACCCACGGCTCGCGCGGATAGGCCGCCGCCAGGTGCAGGTGGATCTCCATGGCGAAGTGGGGGGCCAGGCCCAGTCCGCGCTGGTCGGCCAGGGCGGCCAGGCGCAGGAACTGGGTGATGCCCCCCACGCGCGGGGCGTCGGGCTGGATGATGTCGCAGGCCCGGGCGTCGATGAGCCGGACGTGCTCCGCGACGGAGGCGAGCATCTCGCCGGTGGCGATCGGCGTGTCCAGGGCCGCGGCCAGCTGGGCGTGGCCCTCGGCGTCGTAGGCGTCCAGGGGCTCCTCGATCCAGACGAGGTCGAACTCCTCCAGCCGGCGGCCCATGCGCAGGGCCGTGGCGCGGTCCCACTGCTGGTTGGCGTCGACCATCAGGGGCACGTCCGCGCCGATGTGCTCGCGGACGCCCGCCACGCGGCGCAGGTCCTCGGCGGAGTCGGGCAGGCCCACCTTGATCTTGATCCCGCCGATGCCCTCCTCGAGGGAGCGGGTGGCGCGGTCCCGGACCTCCTCCAGGGAGGCGTTGAGGAACCCGCCGGAGGTGTTGTAGGTCCGCACGGAGTCCCGGTGGGCGCCCAGCAGCTTGGCCAGCGGCAGCCCGGCGCGCTTGGCCTTGAGGTCCCAGAGGGCCACGTCGATCGCGGCCAGCGCCTGGGTGGCCACTCCGGAGCGGCCCACGGAGGCGCCCGCCCAGAGCAGCTTGTCGTACACCCTGGCGATGTCGTTGGGGTCCTCGCCGATCAGGCCCTCCGCCACCTCCTTCGCGTGGGCGTACTGGGCGGGGCCCCCGGCGCGCTTGGAGTAGCTGAAGCCCATCCCGGTGTGCCCCTGCGCCGTGCTGATCTCGGCGAAGAGGAACACGACCTCGGTCATCGGCCGCTGCCGGCCGGTGAAGACCTTGGCGTCGGAGATCGGGGTGCTCAGCGGCAGGGTGGCGGTGGAGAGCTGGACGTGGCGGACGGTGTCCGGGGTGTACGGCATGGCGGGATCCTCGAGGGTCTCGGCGTCGGCGGTCAGAATGAATAATACAAATAAATAACTTGTATGACTAGTATCTCGGGAGCCACCCCGGGGTGCCCGGCCCCGAAACACTCTGTACATAGTTATTGTGACCTGCAACACTGGCGGCGAGACCGTGTGAACCCCGTGCCCGCGCCGCGCCCCCCGGGCACGCGCCGCGGAAAGGATGTGGACCGATGCCGATCGACCCGCCCCACGCCGGACCGGCCGCCGCGCTGCTCCGGGACTTCTCCCTCGAGATGACGGGCAAGGACGTGCCGGCCCTGGAGGAGGCCGCCGCCGTGGTGCCTGCGGGGACCCGGATCAACGTGACCTTTCTCGGCAACGAGGACCTGGGCATGCGCGTGGCCGCGGCCCGCGCGGTGCGCGAGCACGGCTTCGTCCCCGTGCCCCACTTCTCGGCGCGGAGGCTGCGCTCCCAGGGCGAGCTCGAGGAGTTCCTCGCGGCGCTCGCGGAGATCGGCGCCGCCGAGCACGTGTTCGTGGTGGGCGGGGACCCCGAGACCCCCGAGGGCCCCTACCCGGACTCCCTCTCCGTCATCCGCACCGGGGTGCTCCCGCGGCACGGCGTGCGGGGGGTGGGCGTCAGCGGCTACCCGGAGGGCCACCCCGGCATCGACGACGCCGCCCTCTGGTCCGCCCTGACCGACAAGACGGCCGCGATTCGCGAGCAGGGCCTCGAGCCCGAGATCATCACCCAGTTCGGCTTCGACAAGGACCCGGTCCTGGAGTGGCTGGCCGAGGTGCGCCGCCGCGGCGTCGACACCCCGGTGCGGATCGGGGTGCCGGGGCCGGCGGGCGTCCGGCGGCTGCTCGGCTACGCGCGCCGCTTCGGCGTGGGCACCTCGGCGGGGATCGTCCAGAAGTACGGCTTCTCCCTGACGAACCTGCTGGGCACCGCGGGCCCGGACCGCTTCCTGCGCGACCTCGCCGCCGGCCTCGACCCCGCCGTCCACGGGCAGGTGCTGCTGCACTTCTACACCTTCGGCGGGCTGCGGGCCACGGCCGAGTGGGTCCGCGAGTTCGGGACGGACGGGGGGATCCCGTGAGCGCGGCCCGCCCGTCGATGCTCCGCCCGGACCACGCCAGCCTCGTGGTGCACGGCCGGGACCAGCCGGGGATCGTCGCCGTCGTCACCGAGGTCCTCGCCCGGCACGGGGCGAACATCGTGGCCCTCGACCAGCACTCGGACGACCCCGAGGGCGGGGCGTTCTTCCAGCGCACCGTCTTCCACCTGCCCGGCTACCCGGCCCTGCGGCCGGCGCTCGAGCAGGACCTCGGCGCGGCCCTCGCGGACGGGTTCGAGCTGGAGTGGCGGTTCACGGACCTCTCGGTGCCGCGGCGCGTGGCGATCTTCGCCTCGAAGTCCGACCACTGCCTGCTCGACCTCGTCTGGCGCCAGCGCCGGGGCGAGCTGCCCATGACGATCTCCATGGTCGTCTCCAACCACCCCGACATGGCCGAGGACGTCCGCGGCTTCGGCATCCCCTTCTTCCACGTCCCCACCCAGGACAAGGCCGCGGCCGAGGCGGAGCACCTGCGCCTGCTGCAGGGCAACGTCGACCTCGTGGTCCTCGCCCGCTACATGCAGATCCTGTCCTCCACGTTCCTGACCGAGGTCGGGGTGCCGGTGATCAACATCCACCACTCGTTCCTGCCGGCCTTCATCGGGGCCGAGCCGTACCGCAAGGCCAAGGAGCGGGGCGTGAAGATCATCGGCGCCACCGCGCACTACGTCACCGAGGACCTCGACGAGGGTCCGATCATCGAGCAGGACGTGGTCCGGGCCTCGCACCGGGACTCCGCGCAGGAACTCGCCCGCCGCGGCGCGGACGTGGAGCGCCAGGTGCTCTCCCGCGCCGTGCTGTGGCACTGCCAGGACCGGATCATCCGGCACGACCGCCAGACCATCGTGTTCTGACCCCCGCCCCGGCCGCGCCGTCGTGGCCGGGACACCACCGCAGAGAAGGAGTCAACCGTGGCACCCCGCACTCTCCAGGACGTCCTCGACGCCTCGAACGGCACCGTCGAGCTGCTCCGCAACTCGCAGATCGGCGCGTACGTCTACCCCGTGGTCGCGCCCGAGTTCCACAACTGGCGCAGCGAGCAGAAGGCGTGGCGGGAGACCGCCGTGCTCTACGACCAGTCCCACCACATGGACAACCTGTTCATCCGCGGCAAGGACGCCCTGCGACTGATCTCGGACACCGCGATCAACAGCACGAGGACGTTCCCCGTGAACAAGGCGAAGCAGTACGTGCCCACCACCCCGGCCGGCCACGTCATCGGCGACGGCATCCTGTTCCACCAGGAGGAGGACGAGTACGTCTACGTGGGCCGCGCCCCGGCCGCCAACTGGCTGCTCTACCACGGCGAGACCGGCGGCTACGACGTCGACATCGAGGTCGACCGCCGCTCCCCGTCCCGCCCGATGGGCAAGCCCGTGGTCCGGAAGTACTGGCGCTTCCAGATCCAGGGCCCCAGCGCGTGGCAGATCATCGAGAAGCTCAACGGCGGGCCCCTCGAGCAGCTGAAGTTCTTCACGATGGACCGCATGAGCGTGGGCGGCGCCCGGGTGCGCACCCTGCGCCACGGCATGGCCGGCGCCCCCGGCCTGGAGATCTGGGGCCCCTACGAGTCCTACGACCAGGTGCGGGCCACGATCCTGGAGGCCGGCGCCGAGTTCGGCATCGTGCCCGTCGGCGCCCGGGCGTACCCCTCGAACACCCTCGAGTCGGGCTGGATCCCGTCCCCGCTGCCGGCGATCTACACCGGGGAGGGCACGGCGGACTACCGGAGGTGGCTCGGGGCGGACAGCTACGAGGCCACCAACGCGCTCGCCGGCAGCTTCGTCTCCGAGAACATCGAGGACTACTACCTCACGCCGTGGGAGCTGGGCTACGGGTCCTTCGTGAAGTTCGACCACGACTTCATCGGCCGCGACGCCCTGGAGCAGGTCGACCCCTCGACCCAGCGCCGGAAGGCGACCCTGGCCTGGAACGCCGAGGACATGACGAAGATCTTCGCCTCCCTGTTCGACACCGAGGGCCCGGACTACAAGTACTTCGACCTGCCCCTGGCCAACTACGGCTCGTCCAACTACGACGCGGTGGTCGACGCCGACGGCCGCACGGTGGGCCTGTCCATGTTCACCGGCTACAGCTACAACGAGCGCAAGGGCCTGTCCCTGGCGACCGTCGACCCGAACGTGCCCGAGGGCACCGAGCTGAAGGTCGTCTGGGGCGAGCCGGACGGCGGCAGCCGCAAGACCACCGTGGAGCCGCACGAGCAGCTCGAGGTCCGGGCCGTGGTCAGCCCCGTGCCCTACTCCGAGGTGGTCCGCAAGGACTACCACGGGGGGTGGCGGACCGCCTCGGCGAAGGGCTAGCCGAGGAGCGGTCCGAGGGCGCGCAGCACGGGCCCGGGCTCCCACCGCCCGAGGCCGTCGACCGCCCCGACGGGGTGCACGCCCGCCACCGAGTTGGTCACGAACACCTCGGTGGCGCGGGCGAGCTCCGCCCACGCCACCGGGCGCTCGCGGACGTCCGTGCTGGCGGCGCGCAGCGCCGCCAGCACGCGGGCGCGCACCACCCCGGGCAGGATCCGGCCGTCCGCGGGCGGGGTGAGCACGGCGCCGTCGACGACGACGAAGACGTTCGCCCGGCCCGTCTCCAGGAGCATGCCGTCCGCGTCCACGAGCAGCGGGTCGCAGCTGCGCGACCACAGCCCGGGGACCGGCTCGTGGGCGAGCACCCGGCGGTCCGCCCACTTGTGCCCCCCGAGGCCGCCGGGCAGCCGGACGGGGACGAGCCGCCACGGCGGCACCGGCTCCGGGGGGAGGGCCGTGGCCGTGACCGTCACGGTCACGGCGCCCCCCGGGGCGGGCACGGCCGTGATCCGCAGCCGGTGCGGACCGGGCAGCGCGGCGGCCCGGTCCAGCACCTCGCCGCGGACGCCTGCGGGCAGGGCCGCACCGCAGCAGGCGAGGCAGCTGGCGCCGAGCCGGGCGAGGTGGGCCTCGAGGTCCACGGGCGCGCCCTCGCGCACGAGCAGCGTGGTGAACACTCCCTCCTCCCGGGCCGGCGGGAGGACCGGCAGGGCCGGGAGGAGCTCGAGCACGGTCGCGGGCCGGTGCCCGTCCCAGTCCCGCCGGAGGTCCTCGTCCAGCACGGCCCCGACGGCGTCGAGCAGGGGCACCGCCTTCACGAGCGTCTCGTGCGCCTCGTCCGCGGGGTCGGAGTCGGCCACGATCCCGCCGCCCACCCCGAGCCGGACCCGGTCGCCGGTGAACTCGAAGGTGCGGATCGCCACGTTGAGCACCAGACCGGCCGGGCCCGCGCGGCCGATCGCCCCCGTGTAGACCTCGCGGGCCGCGGGCTCGAGCGCGTTGACGATCTCCATGGCCCGGATCTTGGGCGCACCCGTGCAGGACCCCGGGGGGAACGTGGCCCGCAGCAGCGCCCCGTCCCCCAGCCCCGCGGGCAGCCGCCCGTGCACGTCCGCCACCAGGTGGTGGACCCCGGTGTGCGGCTCGACCCGGGGCGTGGCCGGGGCGCGCACCGACCCGGGCACGCACGCCCGGGAGAGGTCGTTGCGCATCAGGTCCACGATCATGACGTTCTCCGCCCGGTTCTTCGCCGAGCCGTGCAGCGCCGCGGGGTCGCTCGCGGCCGGTGCGGTGCCCTTGATCGGGGACGTCAGGACCGTGCGCCCGGTGCGGCGCAGGAACAGCTCCGGGGACAGGCTCGCCACCGCGGCCCCCTCCGGGAGGCGCAGGAACGCGGCGAAGCGCGGGGCCAGGGCCTCCTGGCCGGCGCAGAACAGGTCCAGCGGGTCGCCCCGGAAACCGGCCTCGAGACCGCGGCAGACGTTGGTCTGGAAGACGTCGCCGTCGCGGATGTGGCCCAGCACCGCGGTCACGGCGGCGGCGTGCGCGGCGGCTGAGGCGTCGGCCGTGAAGGGCCCGCACCGGTAGGGCGCCGGTGCGTGCGGGGCGTCCGGCGCCGTGCGGGCGAGCTCCCGCGCGGCCGCCACCCGGGCCGGGTCCGTGCCCGGCAGCCACTCGAGCACCCAGGCGCCGTCCGCGGCGCGGTGGCGCAGGACGTGGTCGTAGTACCCGAGGTGGTGGTCCGGCAGCCGCGCGGGGCGCGGCGGGGCGGTGGGGAGCCGCTCGAGGCGCCGGGCCAGCTGGTAGCCGAGGTAGCCGATCCAGCCGCCGCCGAAGGCCGCCTCCTGGGGGTCGTCCGGCGGGGGATCCCCCTCCGGGGTGGCACCCGGCAGCGGGGCGTCCGGCAGCGGGACCCGGGCGTCCAGGGCCGCGAAGGGGTCCTCGCCGGCGCCCAGCACCCGGAGCGGCCGCACACCGATCACGGTGTCGCCGCCGGACCAGTCGCCGAACAGCCCCACCAGCCCGGGCTGGTCCCGCAGGGCCCGCAGCATCTGCACCGGGGACAGGCGGACCCCGGTGAGGACCTCCTGCGTCGTCACGGCCGCCTCAGCCGTTCCCCGGGGCGGTCGCGGACGGCCCGTCGCCCGCCTCCGCCTCGAGCCGCCACCGGGAGTTCGCCAGGTGCGCGCGCATCGCCGCCGACGCGGCGAGCGGGTCGCGGGCCCGGATCGCGTCCAGGACCGACCGGTGCTCGGCGGCGACCCGGGCCGCGCGCCCGCCGCCGGGGGCGCCGTCCAGCCGGCGCGGCGGCATGGTGATCATGGCGGGCCCGAGGCCGGTCAGGGCGTCCACGTAGTACGGGTTCCCGCTGGCCTCCGCCACGGTCCGGTGGAACTCGAAGTCGTTCTCCAGGGACGCGGCCGGGTTGTCGACCTCCTCCTCGGACCGCGCCAGGGCGTCCTCCATCCGGGCGAGCTGGTGCTCCTCCCGCGCCGTGGCCGCCAGCGCCGCGGCCTCGGACTCGACCCCGGTGCGGAAGGCCAGCAGGCGGCGCCGGTCCTGCAGGGTCCGCACCGGCCGGCTCGTCCCGCCGGGCGCGGCCGGAGGGGTCAGCACGAAGCTTCCGCTGCCCCGCCGGGTGTGCACGAGTCCCTCCGCCTGCAGCCGGGCGACGGCCTCGCGCACCACCGTGCGGCTGACCCCGTGCTCCGCGATCAGGGTGCTCTCGCTGGGCAGGCGCTCGCCGGGGGAGATGCGCCCGTCCACGATGCGCGCCCGGAGGTCGTCCACGAGGGCGGAGGTGAGGTTGCGGCTCATGGGGACATGATCCCACCCCGGGAGCGGCCCCCGCAGCCCGGGGCGTCAGGGCCGGCGGCCGACCTCCTCGACCACGCTGCGCCCCGTGCCCGCCCGGGACTCCCAGGCCCAGGTCTCGTGCAGGCGCACCCTGCCGTCCCCGAGCACCTCGATGCGGGACGTGCACGCCCCGCCGGCGGTCTCCCCGGCACGGTCCAGGTGCGAGTAGCGGAAGCTCAGCCCGTCCCCGGCGCGCGTGCCGACGAGGAAGCCCCGGCGCACCGAGCCGCCCGCGTACTCGGCCCACACGAGGTCGTCCTCCTGGTGGTAGTCGAAGACCGTGTCGGAGCCGACGTCCCCGTCGGCGGCGTTGGACACGCCCACGAACGTCCTCCCGTCGAGGTCCACGGCGTCCGGCGCGGTCGGCGGGGTGCGGTGCAGATCGGTCATGGGTCCACCGTACGGTGCGCCGGGCGCCGTCGTTATCGGTCCGCGATAACCTCCCTTGGCGGGCCCTTCCACGGGCCGCGACACTGGCACCGAGAGTCCCGGGGTGAACCGGGACGTCCGCGAGAGGGGAGCAGGGATGATCTTCATCGTCGTCAAGTTCAAGGTGAAGCCGGAGTGGGCCGACCGCTGGGTCGAGTTCTCGAAGGAGTTCACCGAGGCCACCCGCGCGGAGCCGGGCAACCTGTGGTTCGACTGGTCCCGCAGCGTGGAGGACCCGCACGAGTTCGTGCTCGTCGAGGCCTTCGCGGACGACGGCGCGGGCCCGCACGTGAACAGCGACCACTTCAGGAAGTTCACGGCGGAGGCGCCCCAGGCGCTCGTGGAGACCCCGCAGATCATCAGCGAGCAGATCTCCGCCTCGGGCTGGAACCGGATGGGGGAGATCACGGTCGGCTGACCGTCCGACGGCGCGCCGCCGGCCCGGGAGCGAGGCTCCCGGGCTGTTGGCATGTGCAACCCGGCACGCCACAATGTGAGGCATGACCGCACGCGACACCGGCATGGCCTCCGTCCAGAAAGCCTTCGCCCTCCTGGACGTGGTCGCGCGGGATCCCCGGGGCGCCACGGCCAAGGACATCAGCACCGAGCTGGGGATGCCGCTGCCCTCGGTCTACCGGCTGCTGCAGACGCTCGTGGCCTCCGAGCACGTGGTGCACCTCCGGGACCAGCGCCGCTACGGTCTGGGCTACAAGCTGCACGCGCTCGACGCCTCGCTGCGCCAGCAGGTCGCGACCCCGGCCACCGTGCAGCGCGCGGTGCGGGAGCTGCACGGGAGCGCCGACGCCGCCGCGTACTTCGCGGTCTACCGCGGCGACGCCGTGGTGGTGGCGCACGTGGTCGACTCCCCGCGCCGGCCGCGCATCGACCCCATGGACTTCGGCTTCACGGGCGGCGCGCACGCCACGGCCTTCGGCAAGATCCTGCTCTCCCGCATGGACGACGACGAGGTGGCGGACTACCTCGGCCGCCACGGGATGCGCCCCCTGACGGACCGCACGCTCACCACGCCGGACGAGCTGGGGCGCGAGCTCGGGCGGGTGCGCGCGGAGGGCGTCGCCGTGGAGCGCGAGGAGTTCGTGCCCGGCGCCTCGTGCCTGGCCGCGCCGGTGGTCGACTCCGCCGGGCGCACCCTGGGCTCCGTGGCCGTGTCCCTGCGGCCCACCGACTTCGAGCGGCGGCACCGGGCGATCGCGCCGGTCCTGCGGGACGCCGCGGACCGGGTGGGACGGGCCCTGCGCGCCGCGGAGGGCTGCCCGGTCCGGTCCGCGACCGGCTGAGCAGCCCTCCACGTCCGGCGGCTACAGGTGGCGTCCCGCCAGCTGCTCGGCGATGTAGTCCGCCTGCCGGGCGGCCAGGGCCACGATCGTCAGCGTCGGGTTCGCCGCCGCGCCGGTCGTGAACAGGGAGCCGTCCGCGACGAACAGGTTCGGCACGTCGTGGGTCTGGCCGAACGCGTTGGTCACCCCGTCCTCGGGGCGCTCGCTCATCCGGGCCGTGCCCATGTTGTGCGTCGACGGGTAGGGCGGCGTGTGGTGCACGGAGGTCGCGCCCACGGACTCGTAGAGCAGGGACGCCTGCTGGTAGCCGTGGTTGCGCATCGCCACGTCGTTCGGGTGGTCGTCGAAGTGCACGTTGGGCACGGGCAGCCCCAGGTGGTCCGTCACGGAGGAGTTGAGGGTCACCCGGTTGCTCTCCTGCGGCATGTCCTCGCCCACCACCCACATCCCGGCGGTGTTCTCGTAGCCGTCCAGCAGGGCCGTGAACTCCGGCCCCCAGGAGCCGGGGTCCACGAAGCTGGCGAGGAAGGCGGGGCCCAGGGAGATCGTCTCCATGTAGTAGCCCCCGGCGAAGCCGCGGTCGACGTCGTGCCGGGACTCGTCCGCCACGAGCCCGGCCATCGTCTCGCCCCGGTACATGTGCACCGGCCGGTCGAACTGCGCGTAGATCGAGCCCGTGGTGTGCCGCATGTAGTTGCGGCCCAGCTGCCCGGAGGAGTTCGCGAGCCCGTCCGGGAACAGCGGGGAGCCGGAGAGCATGAGCAGCCGGGGCGTCTCGATCGCGTTGCACGCCACCGCCACCAGCCGTGCCCGCTGCCGCTGGACCCGGCCCTCGCCGTCGACGTAGAGCACGCTGTCGACCAGGCCCTTCTCCGTGTGGGTGATCTGCACGGCGTGGCAGTCCGGGCGCAGGTCGAGGTTCCCGGTGCGCAGGGCCTTGGGGATCTCCGAGACGAGCGTGGACCACTTCGAGCGGTTCTTGTCGCCCTGGAAGTTGAACCCGTCCTGGACGGACGCCGGCCGCCCGTCGTAGGGCTCCGCGTTGGTCCCGTAGGGGCCGGTCGCGTAGTGCCGGTAGCCGAGCTTCTGCGCGCCCGCGGCGAGCACCTTGTAGTTGTTGTTCGCGGGCAGCGGCGGCCGGCCGTGGCGGTGGGTGCTGCCGATCTTCTGCTCGGCCCGGTCGTAGTACGGGGCGAGGTCCTCCAGGCCGATCGGCCAGTCCAGGAGGTTGGCGCCGTCGACGCGCCCGTAGACGCTGCGCGTGCGGAACTCGTGGGCCTTGAACCGGGGCGTGGCCCCGGACCAGTGGGTGGTGGTCCCGCCGACGGCCTTGACGATCCACGCCGGGAGGTTGGGGAAGTCCCGGGCGATCCGCCACGACCCCGTGGTGGTGCGCGGGTCCAGCCAGGCCATCTGGTGGAAGGCCTCCCACTCGTCGTTGACCCAGTCCTCGCTGGTCAGGTGCGGCCCGGCCTCGAGGAGCACCACCTTGACGCCCTTCTCCGTGAGCTCGTGGGTGAGGGTGCCTCCGCCGGCTCCGGAGCCGATGACGACGACGGCGGAGTCGTCGTCGAGCTCGATCCGTGCGGCGCGCTGCTGGTCCTGGGGCGTGGTGGTCATGCGGTCTCCCCGTGCTCGATGACGTCCGACCCCTTGAAGAGGTCGCTGAAGGGCTGCTCGGTGGTCTCGGAGGCGCCCTGCTGGTCCAGGTTCCACCCCTCCTTGGGGGCCGCGGTCGCCACCGGGTAGCCGAGGGGCCCGCACTCGGCCAGCTCCTCCTCGGACTCCTCGACGCGCGGGTCCGGCAGCCAGTCGAGGTCGTCGAAGCCGCGGTGCAGGTAGCCGCCCTTCGAGAAGGACTCGCCCTCGTAGCCCAGGGCCTCCCACACCTCGTGGTCGTCGTAGAGGTGCAGCACGGTGGTGCGGCGGATGAAGCCGAAGAACTCGAGGTCGGCGATCCGCTTGAGCACCTTCAGCGCGGCGTCGTCGGACAGCTCCACGAACGGTGCGTCGCTGAGCGAGTTCAGGGTCAGCAGCCCCTGGGTCAGGGCCATCCGGAACCACGTGGAGTCCTCGGCCTCGGCGGCGATCTTCTCCGCCATCCGTTCGTACGGGCCGTCGGGGATCCGGGGGTGGGGGAACGCCACCCGGATGACGCGGGTGAGGGTGCGCTTCGCCTCGTCCGTCAGGGCGAGGGCGTTGAGAGCGGAGTACTTCGCGGGATAGACCATGGGTCTCCTCCTCGTCGGCGGTGACGGGTGTGTCTCAGAGTGTGAGCCAGCGCACGTCCGCGGGCCAGGGCCGTTATCGCAGGACGAGAATCGGCGCCCGTGAGAGCATGGGCCGACCGAAGGAGGCCGTGTGATCGTCGAACGACTGCCGGAGCACCTGCACGAGGACGCCGTGTCCCTGTGGGAGGAGGCGGGGCTGACCCGCCCCTGGAACGACCCGCGGGCGGACCTGGACCGGGCGCTCGCCGGCCCGACCTCCACCGTCCTGGCCGCCGTCGAGGAGGGGCGTCTCGCCGGCACCGCCATGGTGGGCCACGACGGCCACCGGGGGTGGGTGTACTACGTGGCCGTGCACCCGTCCCGCCGGGGCCAGGGGCTCGGCCGCGAGCTGATGGTCGCCGCCGAGGGGTGGGTGGCCGGGCGCGGCATCCCGAAGATGCAGCTCATGGTGCGCAGCACGAACACGGGGACCCGGGAGTTCTACGAGCGGATGGGCTACGCCGTCCAGGACACCGTGGTGCTCGGGAAGTTCTTCGACCCCGAGCGGCAGGCCCGGCAGAGCGGCTGAGCCCGGCTCAGCGCAGGGGGTCGGTGACGCCCTGCGGGCAGTCGTAGCGGGCGAAGTCCCAGGCGCTGCGGCGCGCCCCCGCCCGGTAGGCGCTGTCCCAGAACTCCAGGACGGCGCCGTGCGGATCGGGCAGCGCCCGCACGTCGTCGTAGCGCAGGACCGCGAGGTGGCTGCCGCCGCGCTCGCGCCAGGACGCGGCGGCCGGCCGCAGGGGCTCACCGGCCAGCCCGTCGGGCTCCGGGGCGGTGTAGGAGTAGAAGGCCGGTTCCGGGAACGTGGGGTCCCCGAACCAGAACCCGGAGCTGATGACCTCCCGGGAGTAGGCCTCCCGGGTGACGGGGTCCGTGCCGGGCGGGGGATCCACGAAGCGGTCCGCGAAGCGCGTCACGGCGATGTCGAACGTGTGCCAGAAGTGGTGCACGGGGCTGGTCTTCCCGGACCAGCCGGCCGCGAACTCCTCCAGCAGCAGGTTCACCTGGCCGAGGACCTGCCAGTAGCGGGTGACAGCGGCGGTGTCGTAGGCGGCGTGCTCGGTGTCGGCGCCGAACGGGCGCCCGGAGTCGGGCAGGTCGAACGGGTGGGGACGGGCGATCGTCACCTCCACCCCCACCGCCTCCAGGGCGTGCAGGACCCGGGCGTGGAACTCGGCGACGGACAGCCCCGGCAGGGCGAAGGAGTGCCGGGCCCCGGCGGCGGTGCTCACGTCGAGGCGGTGGTCCAGGAGGTCGAGGTCGACGGCGAAGACCGGGTCCCGTCCCATCGGCCGGGTGGTGATGCCGCGGCCGGTCAGGTGGAACGGCACGTTCCACCAGTGGTTGCGCCGCGGCGCGGACGCCAGCCGCACCTTGCCGACCACCTGCGCGAACCGGTGGAGGGTGTCCAGGGTGTCCCGCCAGGACTCGTAGGGCATCTCGGGGAACGCGACGTGGGTCATGGTGGCCTCCTGCGCCCCAGTGTGCTGCCCCACCGGGCGGTCCGTCCAGGGCGCCCGGGGCCGCGGGCACGGGACCGGGGGTCCTCCCGGTGGGACACTGGGCGGGAACGATCCGGTGACGGCGCGGGGTGCTCCGGCGGGGCCCCGTGCCCGACCCCGTGCCGGACCCCGGGACCGACCCCGGTACCGAGGAGGAACGAGCTGCCCATGGTGCGATCCTCCGGCGACGGCCCTCCGTCCGAGCCGCTGGCCTGGGGTGAGCGGCGGGCTCGCTGGGTGCTGGCCGCCACCGTGCTCGGCTCGGCCCTGACGTTCATCGACACGACGGTGGTGAGCATCGCCCTGCCGTCCGTCGCCGCCGACCTGGGCGCGGGGAGCACCGGCCTGACCTGGGTGGTCAACGGGTACACGCTGACCCTGGCCGCCCTGGTCCTGCTCGGTGGCTCGCTGGGGGACCGGTACGGCCGGCGCCGGATCTTCCTGATCGGCGTCGGCTGCTTCGCCGGGGCCTCCGCGCTGTGCGGCCTGGCCCCGGACGTCACCGTCCTCGTCGCCGCGCGGGCCGTCCAGGGGATCGGCGGCGCCCTCCTGGTGCCGACCGCGCTCGCGATCCTGCAGGCCTCCTTCGCCCCGGAGCACCGCGCCCGCGCCATCGGCGCCTGGTCGGGGCTCACAGGGGTCGCCTCGGCCGTGGGGCCGTTCGCGGGCGGCTGGCTCGTCCAGACCACCTCGTGGCGGTGGGTGTTCCTGGTCAACCTCCCGGTGGCGCTCGCCGTGGCGCTGATCGCCCGCCGGCACGTCCCCGAGTCGAGGAACCCGGCGGCGTGCCCGCAGCTGGACGTGCCCGGCGCGGCGCTGCTGGTGGCCGGTCTCGGGGCGCTGACGCTCGGGCTGACCACCGCGTCCGGCGACGACCCGTCGGTGCCGGCGGCGGGCGGGGCGCTCGCGGCCGGGGCCGTCCTGCTGGCGGCGTTCCTGCTCCGGGAGCGGCGTGCGAGGTCCCCGCTGCTGCCGCCCGCCCTGTTCCGCCGGCGCCTGTTCGTGGCGGCGAACGTCATCACCTTCGTGGTCTACGCCGGCCTGGGCGCGGTCTTCTTCGTCCTCGTCGTCGCCCTCCAGGTGGGGGCCGGGTTCTCGCCCGTGGCCGCCGGGCTGTCCCTGCTGCCCGTCACCGTCCTGATGCTGCTGCTCTCGCCGTCCGCCGGGGCCCTGGTGCACCGGGTGGGTCCGCGACTGCCGATGACGGCCGGTCCGCTGGTCGCCGCGCTCGGGGTGCTCCTGCTGGGGCGGGCGGGACCCGGGGCGCACTACCTCCTGGAGGTGCTGGTCCCGGCCGCGGTGTTCGGTGCCGGGCTGACCCTGCTGGTCACGCCGCTGACCGCCACGGTCCTCGGCGCGCTGCCCACGGAGCAGGCCGGGCTGGCCAGCGGGGTCAACAACGCCGTGGCGCGCACGGCGGGCCTGCTCGCGATCGCGGCGATCCCGCTGGTGGGCGGGCTCGGGGAGACCGGTCTCACCGACCCGGCCCGGCTCCGTGCGGGCTTCCCCGTGGTCATGGGGCTGTGCGCGGGCCTGCTCGCGGCGGGCGGGCTGCTGTCCGCCGTGGTCCTCCGCCCGCCCGGGGCGCGGGGCGGGCCGGGCGGTCTTCGCGCCACGACACATCCTTGACCGCCCGATCGGCACGCTCCTAGCCTGAAGCCCCTGGTGGCACGGCGGTGAGGGGTGCGGAGGCCGGGGTCTGCGGGGCGCGGGGGCGTCCGGGGGCCCGGCGGGCCGCGAGGCCGGTGGCACGGGTCATGACGTGCGCGTCCGCGCTCGTGCTCGCGCACCGGCGTCCGGCCGGTCCGACCGAAAGCAGTGGTGAGCCATGCGTGCTCCCGAGAACGACCACCGCCCCGCCTCCGGCCCCGGTCCCCGCGACCGGAGGCGCCGGCGCACGCGCCGGGCGGGCTCCGCACTGGCTCTGGCCGTGCTGCTGGCGACCGCTCCGGCGGCCGGGACGGCCACGGTCGCCGCGCCGCCGCCCGGCGTCCTCGTCACCGCCCAGGTGCCGCCCGGGCTCGAGGACTTCTACGCCCAGCAGCTCGTCTGGACCCCGTGCGGGGCGGCGGCGGAGTGCGCCCTGGTGCAGGTGCCGCTCGACCACGAGAACCCGGCCGCAGGGCAGATCCAGCTGGCGGTCACCCGGGTGCCGAGCACCGACCCCGCCGCCCGGCAGGGTTCCCTGCTCGTGAACTTCGGCGGCCCGGGCGGTTCCGGGACGGCTTCGATCGAGGCGTGGGCGGCGGGTCTGGACCCGCGCGTCCGGGCCGCGTACGACATCGTGGGCTTCGACCCGCGGGGCGTGGGCAGCTCCACCGCGGTGGAGTGCCTCGATGACGCCGCCATGGACGCGAGCCGGGCCACCACGGTCGACCCCGACACCCCGGAGGGCCTGGCCCAGGCCGTCGCGGCGGCCGAACGGTTCGCCGCGGCGTGCGCGGCGAACACCGGCCCGCTGCTCGGCGAGGTCGACACGGTCAGCGCCGCCCGGGACCTGGACATCCTGCGGGCGGTGCTCGGCGACGAGGAGCTCGACTACCTCGGCTACTCCTACGGCACCCGGCTCGGCGCCACGTACGCCGACCTCTTCCCCGAGCGGACGGGACGGTTCGTGCTGGACGCGGCGGTGGATCCGTCCCTCGACGGCTCCGAGATGATCCTCGACCAGGCCGCCGGCTTCGAACGTGCCCTCCGGGTGTACGTCGAGTCCTGCCTGCCCCTGGACGGGTGCCCGTTCGAGGAAACCGTCCAGGAGGGGATGGCCGAGATCGAGGCCCTGCTCCGGCAGACCGAGGTGCAGCCGCTGCCGACCGCCGACGGGCGGCCGCTCACCGTGAATGACGCCGTCAGCGGGCTCATCAAACCGCTCTACGACTCGCGCATCTGGTGGTTCCTGACCCAGTCCCTCACGCTGGCCACGGAACACGGGGACGGGACGGGCCTGATGCTCCTCGCGGATCTGGCGTACGGCCGGGGACCCGACGGCACCTACGCCAACTCCAGCGCGGCGAACATCGCGATCAACTGCCTCGACATCCCCGAGGACGACGACCCCGCCGCGATGGCGGCGCTGGACGCGCAGCTGCAGGAGGTGTCCCCGACCCTCGGTGACTGGTTCAGCCACGACGAGGTCACCTGCGGGGCCTGGCCGCACGAGCCCGTCGGCGTGCCCGCCCCGATCGACGCCGCCGGTGCCGGGCCCATCCTCGTGGTCGGCGGCACGGGGGACCCGGCCACGCCCTACGCGTGGTCGCAGGCGCTGGCCGCGCAGCTCGAGGGCGGGCACCTGCTGACCCGGGTGGGCGAGGGGCACGGATCCTACGTGAGCGGCAACCGGTGCATCGACGAGACGGTCACCGCTCATCTCCTCGAGGGCGTGCTGCCCGCGGAGGAGCGGATCTGCTGAGCCGGAGGGCCCGCGGCGGAGCGGGCAGAAAGCGGCCGGTACGAGATCGCCCCCGCACCGGCCCAGCCACCAGGGAAATCAGGAAGATCCGGCGGCCTCGCCCCATCCTACTGAGACCCCGGTCACGGATCACCCCTTGATTTTCCCGACCGCGTGCGAACCGGCGCGGGCCGCCGCCGCCGATCGACCAGGAGGACGCCCGGCGGCAGCTCATGAAGAACCGTGACGGGCTCCGCGGCCGCTGCGGCGTGGAGCGACTCCGCCCGGGCGGGACCGGCCGGCGTCCCGGCGGCGGAGCCCGGCGCGGGGCAGGCCCGGCAGCTGTCCCGCCAGGGACGCGACGAGGGCCAGGCCGAAGCCCGCGGCCTGGAGGCCCGTGAGCGTCTCGTCCAGCAGCAGGAGGCCCAGGGCCGCGGCCGTCACCGGAGTCAGCGGGATCAGCAGGGTCAGGCTCGTAGCCGGCACGCGCCGGCCGGCGTGGAACCACGCGGCGTAGGCAATGGCGCCGCCGGGCAGCGCCAGCCAGGCGTAGCCGAGCACGGCCGGCAGGTCCAGGACGAAGGCGCCGGTGTCCAGCAGGGGCACGAGCGGGGCGATCATCAGACCGCCCAGGGTCAGCTGCCAGCCGGTCGCCGCGAGCCCGCTCATGCCGTCGGGCAGACCCCACCTGCGGGTCAGGACCACCCCGGCGGCCATGACCGCGGTCCCGGCGAAGGCCGCGGCGAGCCCGAGGGCGTCCAGGGTGACGGTCCCGGCGAACACGGCCACGGACACGCCCGCCACCGCGGCGAGGGCCCACAGCATCCGGGGCAGCGGCGTGCGCTGCCGGAAGGCCAGCAGCAGCAGGAGCGCGGCGACCAGGGGCTGGGCGGAGCCCACGACCGCGGCGAGACCGCCCGGCAGGCGGTAGGCGCCGAGGAACAGCAGGGGGAAGAACGCCCCGAAGTTGAGCAGCGCGAGCACCGCGAACCGTCCCCACCAGTCCCGCGGCGGCCGCTGCCGGGTCAGGGCGAGCAGCAGCAGCCCGGCGGGGAGGGCCCGCAGGAGGGAGGCGGTCATGGGCCGGTCCGGCGGCAGCAGCTCGGTGGTGACCACGTAGGTGGTGCCCCACACGACCGGCGCCACGGCGCCCAGGAGGATCAGCCGGGCACGACCGGCCGGGGCGTGGTCCACCGGCGCACCTCCGATCCGCTCCGCGCCCCGTCCGGGGCAGGATGCCCCGATCCTACGGGTCCGGCCCGGCGGCGACCGGAGTAGATTGCCACCATGGACATCCGCGGGGGGATCGTGAGCACGCTGTCCGTGCTCGTGCTGCTGCTGAGCGCCTGCGCCCCGGAGGGCGGCGGGACCGTGGCCACCGGCGAGCGCCTGGGCGCCCCGGCGGACGCCCCCGCCCTCGACGTCGAGGTCGTCGTGGACGAGCTCGAGCTCGCGTGGGACGTGGCCCGCACCCCGGAGGGGACCGTGCTGGTCACCGAGCGGGGCGGCCGGTTGCTGGCCCACGACGAGCAGGGCACGCGGGAGGTCGCGGCCGACCTGGACGACCTGTTCGTGGGCAGCGAGGCCGGGCTGATGGGCCTGGAGGTCTCCCCGGACTTCGGGCGGACCCGGGAGATCTTCCTGTGCCACGCGACGCGCACCGGGGACGGCCTGCCGCAGGACGTGCGGGTCACCCGCTGGCGGCTCGACGAGGGCGCCGCGGCGGCCGAGCGCACCGGGACGGTCGTCGACGGCCTGCCCATCAGCTCCGGCCGGCACAGCGGCTGCCGGCTGCGCTTCGTCCCGGACGGCACGCTCCTCGTGGGCACCGGGGACGCCGCGCAGGGCGCGAACCCGCAGGACCCCGACTCGCTCGGGGGCAAGACGCTGCGGCTGCACCCCGACGGCACGGTCCCGGAGGACAACCCGTTCGCCGACCGGGACGGGCCCGGGGCCGCCGTCCACACCCTGGGCCACCGCAACGTCCAGGGCCTGGCGGTGCAGCCCGGGACGGGCACGGTGTGGTCGGCGGAGCACGGCCCCGGCACCGACGACGAGATCAACGTCCTGGAGCCCGGCGCCAACTACGGGTGGGACCCGGCGCCCGGCTACGACGAGTCCGTGCCCATGACCGATCTCGAGGAGTTCCCGGACGCGCTCCCGGCCGCGTGGTCCTCCGGGCGCCCGACGGTCGCCCTCAGCGGGGCCGCCTTCCTCGAGGGGGACCAGTGGGGGGCGTGGGAGGGCGCCCTGGCGGTCGCGGAGCTGAAGAACACCGGCGTGGGGGTCTACCGGGTCGAGGACACCGCGGTCACCGGGCTGACCCGCATGGCGGAGCTGGAGAACGACTACGGCCGGCTGCGCTCGCTGACCCTCGACGACGAGGGCGCGCTGTGGGTCACCACCTCCAACGGCGACGACGACGCCGTCCTGCGCGTCACGGCGAGCGCCGGCGACTCCTGAGCGGGGCGCACGACACGCCGGAGGGCGCCGGTGCCGCCCGCCCGCCGGGCGGCTCCGGTTGACTGGCGCCTGACACCGTCCCCCGAACGGCCCCTGCGGAACGGTCCCCCCGGTGACGCGGCCCCCGACCTCGTCACGATCCCCCTCCCGCACCC
The DNA here is from genome assembly GCF_020833785.1 of Kocuria sp. CCUG 69068. NCBI lineage: Bacteria > Bacillati > Actinomycetota > Actinomycetes > Micrococcales > Micrococcaceae > Kocuria > Kocuria sp. CCUG 69068. Next base: position 2,566 of record NZ_PDDL01000054.1, on the reverse strand, counting down.
CCACCCCCACCCCCACCCCCACCCCCACCCCCACCCCCACCCCCACCCCCCTCTCGGGCCCAGGGAGTTCCCCCATGCACCGCCGCACCCTTCTCGCGCTGGGCGCCGCCCTCGCGACTGTCCCCGTCGCCGCCCCGACGACCCCCGCACAGGCAGGAACCACGCTCAGCCCGAGCAGCACGACGCAGCGGCAGCTGGACGCCGCGATCCGCACGCTGTGGGCCGACTGGACGTCGCTGCTGCGGCACGACGCGGCCCGCGGCTGGTGGGCCGTCCGTGCCGATGCCCAGAACGGGGCCAACCCCTACGTCGCGGAGGGGCAGGGGTACGGGCTGATACTCAGCGCCCAGCTGGCGCCCCTCGACCCCCGGGCCCGCGGCTACGTCGACGGGATCACCCGCTACGTCCTGGACCACCCCTCCCGGATCGACCCGGGCCTGCACGCCGCCGAGCAGGACGACCGCATGGTCTCCCACCACGGCCGGGACAGCGCCACCGACGGCGACCTGGACCTCGCCATGGGGTGGCTGATGGCGCACCAGCGGTGGGGCTCCGGGGGGACGTACGACTACCGGCGGCTGGCCCTGACCCGCATCGCCGCGATCAAGCGCTCCCTGATCTCCCCCACCACCGGGCTCGTCGAGCTCGGGGACTGGTCCAACGGGGCCTGGCAGAACGTCTCGCGCCCGAGCGACTGGATGATCGGGCACTTCGGGGCGTTCCACCGCGCCACGGGGGACGTGAGCTGGGCGGCCGTCTGGGGGCGGCACCTGGCCGCGGTCCGGCGCCTGCAGTCGGTCCACGCTCCGCGCACCGGCCTGCTCCCGGACTTCACCGTGGGCTCCGCCTCGACCATCGCCCCCGCCCCGGCCCACACCCTGGAATCCGGCCACGACCGGCACTACTACTACAACTCGTGCCGCGTCCCGCTGCGGCTGGGGGCGTCCCGGCACCCGGAGGCCCGGGCCGCCGCGGCCCGCATCTCCGGCTGGGCGCGGACGAAGTGCGGCGGTGATCCTGCCCGGCTGCCCTCCGGCTTCACCCTGGACGGAGCGACGCTGCCGGGCGGGGGCTACCAGGACCTCGCGTTCATCGCGCCCCTGCTCGTGGGTGCCCGCTGGGGCGGCGACCAGGCCTGGCTCGACGCCCTGGGCCGCTGTCTGGCGGCCCGCACGGAGTTCACGTCCTACTACTCCAGCTCGATCCAACTGCTGTCCATGGTGAGCGTCTCCCGCGCCTACGCCCTCCACCCCTGAGCCGGCGCGGACCGCCGTCCGGCGCGTCGCCCCCAGCCCGGTCGACGGCGGACCGCCGCCCCGCCGGGCTCCGCCCCGGGGCGGATCCGCCGCGTGCCGGGGCCGGGCAGAGTGGACCCATGCCCGCTCCCGCCCCCTCCCGCATCGCGGCCCTCGACGTGGCCCGCGGTCTCGCGATCCTCGGCACGCTCGCCACCAACATCTGGATCTTCAGCCACCAGGGCGGCTTCCTCGGCTACCTGACCGATCCGCTGGCCGGCACCGCCGGCGGAGCGGCGCGCGCTGCCCAGGCGCTGCTGATGGCCGCGGCCAACGGCAAGTTCCTGGGCCTGCTGATGCTCCTCTTCGGGATCGGCCTCGCCGTCCAGCACGCCTCCGCCCGGCGGCGCGGACTCGCGTGGCCCCGGTCCTACCGGGTGCGGGCGGGGATCCTGTTCCTGGACGGGCTGCTCAACTACCTGCTGATCATCGAGTTCGATGTCCTGATGGGCTACGCGCTCACGGGGATGGTCGTGGCGTGGCTGGTGACCACCTCGGAGCGGGTGCAGCGCGGCGTCGTCCTGGCGTGCGCCGCCGCGCACGTCGCGGTGATCGGCGCGCTGACGGCCGTCCTCCTCGTCGTCCCCGCCGGGGACCCGGCCGAGGCCCTGGCCCGGCCGAACCCCTACGCCGACGGCACGTGGTGGGAGCTCGTGCTGCTGCGGCTGGACGCCGTCGTCCTGTTCCGCGCCGAACCCGTCCTGATCCTCGGACTGGGAGTGGTCATGTTCCTGGCCGGGCGGTTCCTGTGGCGGGCCGGTCTCCTCGTCCCGGACGGGGGCCGGTGGCGGCGGCGGCTCATGATCCTGGGCCTGGGGGCCGCCCTGCCCGTGGACCTCGGCCTGAACGTCCTGGGCGGTCAGGCCGGTGCCTTCTTCGCCCGCTACACCACCGCCCCGGTCGTGGCGCTGGGTCTGCTGGCCCTCGTGGCCCACCTCGGTGTGCGTCGCCCCGGACAGCCGCCGTCCTGGGCCGCACGGAGGCTGGCAGAGGTCGGCCGGACCGCCCTGAGCTGCTACCTGCTGCAGAACCTCCTGGCCTCGGCGCTGTTCTACGGCTGGGGCGCGGGCCTGGCCGTGGCCGCGGCCCAGCACCGGCTGCCCGCCACGGTGCTCGGCTGGCTGCTGGTGTGCGCCGCCGTGCTGGTCTTCGCGCACCTGTGGCTGCGGCGCTTCCCGCGCGGCCCGCTGGAGGAGCTCACAGCGCGCGCCGCCGGCGCGCGCCGGGCCCCTGCGGCCGTGGCCCGCCAGAGCTGAGACCTCGGACCCCGG
>NZ_PDDL01000053.1:0-26117 GCF_020833785.1 Kocuria sp. CCUG 69068 | reverse complement strand
GCGACTCCTACCGGCTGAAGAACCGAGATCTCGGCCGCGTGCCCGCGGCCGGAACCCAAGAAGACGAGTGATCAGGGGGTCAACCTTCAGATGCCGGAAAGGGGTCAGTTTTCACTCGCCGTTGACACGCGGGGCTTGGTATCGGTGTGGGGTGGCAGCGACAGGACAATCAGGGTGCTGCGCGGTCTTTTCCGACTCATGCGTGTGGTGGCCGATCGTGCGGATCGGTCATCGATGACGACGGTGATGACGTGTGGTCATCGGGTACGAGTGAGCGGGTCCATCCGGCGAACGTGGTCGTGCGCCAACTCTCGGGCCGATTGCAACCCCCTCTCCTCAGGATCGCGACTTCCTCGCGTTATGGGCAGCCGATGACGACACCTATACTTGCAAATGAAATGCAAGATTAAGAATGGATGAGTCACGTGACCAGTCGCCCACGGCTCCACGGCCGCGCGTCATGGCATCGCCGGAGTGCCGCACCGATCCGCATCTGGATGGGCGTGCTGCTGGTCGTCATCTTGGTCCATCGCTGGGTTCCTGACTTCCGCTGGGTGATGGTGCACCTGGTGACCCTGGGCTTGATCACCAATTCGATCATGGTGTGGTCCCAGCACTTCACCGAGTCGTTGCTGAAGAACCGGCTGCCCGATGGCGCCAGGAGACGGCAACTGGCCCGCATCCGCACGCTCAACGTCGGGATCGTGCTGCTGATCGCCGGGTTGCTGAGCACCTGGTACTGGCTGACCGTGCTGGCGGCGGTCCTGATCGGGGCCGCGCTGACCTGGCACGGCACTGCGCTGCTGGGGCAGCTGCGCACGGCGCTGCCGTCGCGATTCGCTGTGACCGTGAAGTATCACGTGGTGGCGGCGTTCCTGTTGCCCGTCGGGGCGGTGCTGGGGGCCGTGCTGGCCGCCGGGCTGTCCGCACCGTGGCATGCCCGGGTCCTGTTGGCGCACGAGGCGACCAATGTGCTGGGCTTCGTGGGGTTGACGGTCGCGGGCACGCTGCTGACGCTGTGGCCCACGATCTTGCGCACCCGCATGGTCGGTTTCTCCTCTCGGATCACCGCAGTCGCTCTGCCGGTGATGACCGGGGGGATCGTGACCACGGTCGGGGGATCCCTGCTCGGGACGGTGTGGGTGACGGTGGCCGGTCTGGCCGCCTACATCTGTGGGCTGGTGGCCGTGGCGGTGGTCATGGCCGGCACCGCTTGCCGTCGGCGGCCGGCCGACTATGCGGGCTTCTCCGTGGCTGCCGGGGTGATGTGGTGGTTGGCCACGACGGTGGTGATCACCTGGCTGGTGGCCGGGCACGGATTCGAGACCGCGGTGCTGCGGCAGCTGACCGTGCCGTTCGTGGCCGGTTTCCTGGCCCAAGTACTGCTGGGGGCCATGACTTATCTCCTGCCTGTCACGATGGGCGGCGGCCCGGCGACCGTGCGGGCCGCCAATCAGGTGATCAACCGGGCGGCCATGTTCCGTGTGGTGGTCATCAATCTGTGCGTGCTGCTGTTCAGTCTGCCCCCCGGTCTGTTGCCGTCCTGGGTACGAGCCGTGGTCTCGGTGCTGGGGGCCGCGGTGTTCTTCGCCTTTGTTCCTCTGATGGTCTCTGCGGCCAAGGTCTCGGTGGCCGGGCGGAAGGCCGCTGCGGCACCGCCGTCTCGAAACCGGGCCCGGGCGGACACGTCGGCACCGAGCCCGGCTGCCCCGGGCGGGGAGGTGCCGGCTTCCCGGCATGTCCGCGGGGCAGTGGCCGGGGTCCTCACCGTGGCCACCGCGGTGGTGGTGGGCATCGCGCTGAATCCGGCGGCGGCCGGCTTCGATCTTCGCGCTCAGGGCGCCGGCCCGGTGCAGGCCACCGGAAGGACCACCACCGTGGAGGTCAGCGCCGAGGAGGGCATGCGGTTCGAGCCGGCCTCGGTGGAGGTCCCGGTGGGTGACGAGCTGGTGATCGAGCTGACGAACAACGACCCCACGAACGTCCATGACCTCGTCCTGGCTTCCGGGGCCAGCAGCGGCCGGGTGGCCCTCGGGCAGACCGTGACCGTCGATGCCGGGGTGATCGGTGGGTCGGTGGAGGGTTGGTGCTCGATCGTCGGGCACAAGAGCATGGGCATGGGCTTCGACGTCATCGCGGTCGACGCAGACGGTACCGCCGTGGCTGCGGCACCGGCGGCAGCGCAGGAGGCGCCCGGGCACCCCGGCCTGCACGCGCCCGCCTCGGATCCAGCCGCGGATCCGGCCGCGGATCCAGACCCGGCCGTGGACTTCGGCGCCGCACCCGGGGATCAGTTCGACACCCGCTCCCCCGTGCTGGAACCGGTGGACGGTGAGCCGGAGAGCGGGCGCCGGGTGCACCGGGTGGAGCTCGAGGTCGAGGAGATACCGCAGGAGATCGCCCCGGGAATGCAGTTGCAGGGGTGGACCTACAACGGCCGGTACATGGGCCCGACCCTGCACGGGCGGGTGGGCGATGTCTTCGAGATCACCCTGGTCAATGACGGTTCGATGGGGCATTCGGTGGACTTCCACGCCGGTGCACTCGCCCCGGACGGGCCGATGCGCACCATCGCCCCGGGAGAGTCGCTGGTCTACCGGTTCGAGGCCGTTCGCTCAGGCATCTGGCTCTACCACTGCTCCACAGCTCCGATGAGCACGCATCTGGCGGCCGGGATGTTCGGGGCCGTGGTGATCGACCCGCCCGGTCTGCCGGGCGTGGACCGGGAGTTCCTGCTGGTGCAGAACGAGACCTATCTCTCCCCGGCCGGGGACACTGCCGATGGAGGGGCGAACGCGGTGGTGGCCCCGGAGCGGGTCGCGCAGGGCGTGCCGTCGCTGACGATGTTCAACGGGCACGCCACCCAGTACGTCCACGACCCGCTCACTGCGCGGACCGGTGAACGGGTGCGGATCTGGGTGTTGGCCGCCGGGCCGTCGAAGGGGATGAGTTTCCATGTGGTGGGTGGCCAGTTCGACACCGTCTACAAGGAGGGCGCCTATCTCCTGCCTCCGGGTGGCACCGGGCAGGGCGGGGCCCAGGTCCTGGACCTGGCACCGGCCCAGGGCGGGTTCGTGGAGCTGGAGTTCTCCGAGCCCGGGACCTACCCGTTCGTCAATCACTCCCTGGCCGAGGCCGAACGCGGGGCCAGAGGGCTGATCCGGGTTTCCCCGTGACACCTCCTCTGCGCGCCCGACGAAGCCCACTCGTACCTGCCTGTCAGGACGACAGTCAAAGGTTTGTGACGCTCCCGCCCGCCCGAAGGGCAGAGCGCGGTGGAGGCCGTGTGAGTGGCCGGGACCCACCGGTACGGCCACAACGAACCCGTCCATCGCTACCGAAAGGAATGATCATGGTGCAGAAGTCGTCGTTGACCGCCCTGGCCCGCCACCAGCTGGAGATCGCCCAGCAGGCCCCGAGTGGGCGCAGCGCTCACACAGTGTTCGGCGGCCATGAGCAGGTGATGCGCCAGACCGTCATCGCGCTGCGAGCCGGCTCCGGGTTGAACGAGCACAACAATCCCGGTGAGGCCACCGTGCACGTCCTCCACGGACGAGTGCTCCTGAGCGCCGGGGAGCTTCAGTGGAACGGATCCCCAGGGGATCTGCTCATCGTCCCGCAGGCCCGTCACGGGCTGGAAGCGGTGGAGGACTCCGTCGTGCTGTTGAGCGTGGCCAAACACCGCTGAATTCCCGATGCGCGGCCACGGCACCCGCTACCGCGCACAATGATCGCCCAACTTCCCGTTGAGCGACGATGCGGCACCCGCTTGGTGCTCGCACCGGGACCCGCTGGAGAACCCGATGCCAGCTCGGGCATGAACCGCCAGAATCCTGATCCTGCCGAACCCATCAGAGGAGCAAAATATGCTGTCAGACACCGCCTACCCCGTCGTGAAGTCCACCCTGCCCGTGGTCGGGGAGAACATCCAGGAGATTGCCCGGCGCTTCTACGCGCACATGTTCGGCGAGCACCCCGAGCTGCTGGACGGGCTGTTCAACCGCGGCAACCAGGCCGACGGCCGTCAGCAGCAGGCCCTGGCCGGGTCCGTGGCCGGCTACGCCGGATATCTGGTGAACCGGCCCACCGAGCTGCCCGACCATCTGCTCTCGCGCATCGCGCACAAGCACGTCTCCCTCGGGCTGCACCCGGACCAGTACCAGATCGTCCATGACCACCTCATGTGGGCCATCGTCGATGTCCTCGGCGAGGCCGTCACCGAGGAGGTCGCCGCGGCCTGGGACGAGGTGTACTGGCTGATGGCCAATGCGCTGATCACCCAGGAGCGTGGCCTCTACGAGGCCACCCGCCTGTCCCCGGACACCGTGTGGCGCACCTGGCGGGTGGCCGAGAAGATCCCGGAGACCGCCGACGTCACGACCTTCGTGGTGGAGCGCGTCGATGAGCGGGAGGTCAAGCCCTCACTGCCGGGCCAGTACGTCACGTGCAAGATGCCGATGCCCGACGGGGTGCACCAACCGCGCCAGTACAGCCTCACGAAGGCCGACGACGGGCGGCACCGGGTGTTCGCCGTCAAGCGCGTCCACGGCAATGGCACCCCGGCCGGAGAGATGTCGACCCTGTTGCACGATCAGGTGCAGGTCGGCGACGAGATCACCCTCTCGGCGCCCTTCGGGGACGTGGTCCTGGAGTACACCGACCGGCCGGTCGTGCTGGTCAGCGCCGGGATCGGCATCACCCCGATGGCCGGGATGCTCTCCCACCTGGTGGCGGCCGCAGCTCAGCGCAAGGTGGTGCTGCTGCACGCTGATGCCTCCCCTGAGGCCTTCGCGCTGCGCACCCAGGTCACCACCGACCTCGAAAAACTGATGGACGGGTCCCTGGCCGTGTGGTTCGAACACCCCTCCCCCACCCCGGGGACGAACGAACACGCCGGGCTGATGGATCTGCGGTCGGTGGAGCTGCCCGCCCAGGCCCAGTACTACCTGTGCGGGCCCCTGCCGTTCATGCAGGCGGTGCGCAGCGACCTCATCGCCCACGCAGTGCCGGCCAAGGACATCCAGTACGAGGTGTTCGGCCCCGACCTGTGGCTCGCCGATTTCGAGTAGGAACGCAAGTTCTGAGGAGGATGTCATGACCGAGGAGTACGAGGAAAGAATCGAAACGCTGTCGGCCAGTGCTTGCTGGACGCTGTTGCGGGCGACCGGCATCGGCCGTCTGGCGGTCTGGGTGGAGGACCACCCGGAGATCTTCCCGATCAACTACGTGGTGGATCACAGCAGCTTGGTGTTCCGCACCACGGAAGGCACCAAGCTCTCGGCGGCTCTCTCAGGTGTGCCCGTGGCCCTGGAGATCGACGGGTACGAAGCGTCGGTCAACCGGGCGTGGAGCGTGGTGGTCAAGGGACGGTCCGAGCAGATCCGCGGTATCGAGGAACTGACCGACACGCTGAGCCTGCCGCTGCTGCCCTGGCAGAGTGGACCGAAGGGACGGTTCGTGCGCATCGGCCCCACCACCGTGTCGGGACGCCGGTTCCAGGTGGCCGACCCGAAGGCGTGGCGCACCGGTCTGTCGGAGGCACCGCGTTCACCCGTGGACTGACCCACCGCAACGCCGACCGTCTGGGTCGGTTCTTCAGTCCAGCCCTGTGGCCTCGCCCGTGCGAGGCCACAGGGCTCGACGACGAGCACCGGTGACACTGGGCGATGCGCCGGGGCCGGCAGTGCTGCCGGTGTCAGCAGTCCGCTCTGACTCCACCCTGCTCGGTCCTGCTGGCTCCACCCACCGTCCCCGTGGCGAGGCCATGCGAGCCCCGGAACAGGGACGGGGCCGCGGTGGTGGCGGGCGCGTTCATCCACGGCATCACCAGGCACCTCGACACCGCAGCTGGGGTTGTGCCAGGAGCCGGGGCAGGATCAGGTGTCTTGTGGATCCGCAGCAGGTACCGGTACGACCGCGATGACGTCCTGAATGGTGTGGGCGGCGCCGTGATCCGGTGCCTGCCGGGTGCGTAGTGCCGCGAGGTATCCGGCGACATAGGCCGTGACCGGCACGGCGGGGCGAGCCACCCCGGTGGAGACTACCCCGGCCAGAGCCAGCAGGTCGTCCAGAGGCACGTCCATGGCGTCCAGCTCGAACTCGGTCTTGAGCTGGGCGATCCATTCGGAGAGCAGGCGTCGTTCCTCAGACGTCATCTTCTTCGCCATGCCGCGTTCCTTTCCTCGGGGTCTTCTGTCAGCTGAGCCGGAACTTGTGCACGTCGTCCCAAGTGTCCACGTCCGCGGTGGCGTCCTCGGCCACAGTGACCTCCTGCAGGAGAAGGTCGTGGGTGAAGGAGCGTACCGAGCGGTTGGTGGGGTCCTGGTCCGCGTAGGCCGCGCGCAGCGCCTCGGTGCGGTACAGGGCGGCCAGCGGCTGGCGGCGACCGTCGGGGGTGACGCCGATGTGTCCGTCCGTTTCGGGCGCGGCCCCGGCGGACCCCAGCAGCAGGGGTACGGCGCGGGCCACTTCGGGCATGTCGCAGGCCAGGGTCATGGTCCAGTCCGCCAACGGCAGCGCCTCGAGGGCGGCCAGCCCGGCCGCGATGCCCGCAGCCGGCCCGGAGAACGGCGGATCCTCCCGGGTGCGCAGAACGCCCGCGGGGACGGCCAGCTCCGCGGGTCCGACCACAACGACCCCGGCAGCCCCTTGGACCGCTTCCACCGTGAGTTCCACGAGGGTGCGCCCGTTTCGCCGCAGGCTCGCCTTGGGTGTGCCGCCCAGCCGGGAGGATCGGCCCCCGGCCAGGACCACAACATGGAAGAGCAGAGCGCCGGCCGGAGTGTTCATCCGCCGGAAAAGGGCGGCAGGACGTCGAGCACGGCCCCGTCCGGGATCTCGGCCGCCGCATCTGGGCAGGCCACCCCGTCGAGCAGGAAGCTGGCACGGGACAGCACCTGGCCCAGCAGCGGTTGTCCAGGCACCGGTTGCTGGTGGCGTTGCGCGAGCAGTACCTCCACATCAGCGCGGGTACGGGGCGCGCCGTCTCCGGTGGGCAGCTCAAGGGTCTCGGCCTCGGTCCCGGCGGCTGCGCGTGCAGCCGCGAAGTACCGTACCCGCATGGTCGTACTGGTCGCGGAGGTCAGGGTACGGGGGTTGCTCTCTGTGGTGTTCTGGGTCATCGTTCCTGTTCCGGTCGGTGTGGTGGGGCGGCCACGGGTTCAGCCCCCGATCGCGCTCATCGGCCGCTCCGGCTGGACGTAGTCGGGTGAGTCCAGGCCCGTGTGGTCCATGCCGTGGGCGGCCGGCTTGGCCCACATCGCCGCCCGCCACCGCTCGGCGAGCTCGGCGTCGGTCGCACCGGCGCGCAGCAGCGGCAGCAGCTCGACCTCCTCGTGGGAGAACAGGCAGGACCGGATCCTGCCCTCGGCGGTGATCCGGGTCCGCTTGCAGTCGGCGCAGAAGGGCTCGGTGACCGAGGCGATGACACCCACGGTCCCCAGCGGCGCCTCCCCGGCCCCGGGAACCTCCTCGGGGGCCCCGGCGGGGGTGGTGGGGTGGACGTCCCAGAGCTCAGCCGGGGCGCCGTCGCGGGCGCCGGGGTGCGGGGTGAGCCGGAACCGGGTGCTGAGCCGGTGGCGGATCTGCGCGGCGGTGACCATCTCCGCCCGGGTCCACCCGTGGTCGGCGTCCAGCGGCATCTGCTCGATGAACCGTAGGGCGAAACCGCGCTCCAGGGCCCAGGCGAGCAGCTCGGGGGCCTCGTGGTCGTTGACCCCGCGCATCAGCACCGCGTTGATCTTCACCGGGGTCAGCCCGGCGGCGGCCGCGGCCTCGGCCCCGGCCAGCACGTCGGCCAGGCGGTCCCGGCGGGCCAGGGCCCGGTAGGTCGCCGCGTCCAGGGTGTCCAAGGAGATGTTGATCCGGCTCAGCCCGGCCGCGGCCAGGCCCTGGGCCCGGGTAGCGAGGCCGATGCCGTTGGTGGTGAGCGAGACCGGCAGCTGCGGGTGGGCGGTGCGCACCCCGGCCACGATCTCCTCCAGGTCGGCCCGCACCAGGGGTTCCCCGCCGGTCAGGCGCAGCTCGGTGATCCCCAGCTGCCGGACCCCGACGTCGACGATGCGGGTGATCTCACCGGCGCTCATCAGCCGGGCGGCGGGCAGCCAGGGCAGGCCCTTGGCGGGCATGCAGTAGGTGCAGCGCAGATTGCACTTGTCGATGACCGACAGCCGCAGGTCGGTGGCCCGGCGGCCGTGCCGGTCGGCGAGCCCCGCCTCCCGGGGCGCGCCGCTGGGGCCCGGACCGGCACCGCGGATCTGCGGAAGTCCCAGGGAAACGCCCATGTCACCGCCTCCAACATATCGATCAGCGCAATAGCACAGACATCACTTGCGTTATTTGACCCACCTTATGGGGTCACCTTGCTGGTCCCCAAAAGTTACTGATCGTTCCTTGGGTTGCGCACAACACCGTGCGTCCCGGGCATTAGGGACACGATTAGGGCAGGCCGATATGATGAAATCCCAGTGATTCGAATCGAACGATTTTCGAAGCTTTCGGCTAGGGGAGCCAACCGCCCTAGATCCCCGACATGCCGCCTCAGGGAGCGCAATGGGCTCGCCTTCTGAAACAAAGTTCTCTTTCTGAAACATATGACACGTCAGCATTTACCACGGAATGCATTATGGCCAGAACAAGTCGTGGCGCGACGATCAGTAACGCGTAAGAATGGCATTCTTGCCGGCGCATTACTAGGTTTCTTTCCATGACGACCGAATCCGTCCCGCCGCGCACCGATGGTCCTGCCTCCGACGCCCTGCTCAAGCTCGGGAAGTTCTTCACCCGCTGGGAGGAGTCACCGGACGGCCGCGCGGTCTTCCGCGAGGGCGGGCGGGCCGGGGACGCGTTCTACCGGAACCGGTGGAGCCACGACAAGGTGGTCCGCTCCACGCACGGGGTGAACTGCACGGGCTCGTGCTCCTGGAAGATCTATGTCAAGGATGGGATCATCACCTGGGAGGCGCAGGAGACCGACTACCCCTCGGTGGGCCCGGACCGCCCGGAGTACGAGCCGCGCGGCTGTCCCCGCGGGGCCGCCTTCTCCTGGTACACCTACTCCCCCACCCGCGTGCGCTATCCGTACGTGCGCGGGGTGCTGCTGGAGATGTACCGGGCCGCCAAGGCAGAGGTCGGCGGGGACCCCGTCCTGGCCTGGCAGGCCGTGGTCGGGGACCCGGAGAAGCGCCGGGCGTTCCAGCAGGCCCGGGGCAAGGGCGGGCTGGTGCGCTCGAGCTGGCAGGAGGCCCTCGAGATGACCGCGGCCGCCCACGTGCACACGATCAAGACCTACGGCCCGGACCGGGTCACCGGGTTCTCCCCGATCCCGGCGATGTCCATGGTTTCCCACGCGGCCGGCGCCCGGTTCTTTAACCTCATCGGCGGTGTGATGAACAGTTTCTACGACTGGTACGCGGACCTGCCGGTGGCCAGCCCCCAGGTCTTCGGGGACCAGACGGACGTGCCCGAGTCGGGCGACTGGTGGGATGCGACCTATCTGATGATGTGGGGCTCCAACATCCCGGTCACCCGCACCCCGGACGCGCACTGGATGGTCGAGGCCCGCTACCGCGGCACCAAGGTCGTCTCGGTGAGTCCCGACTACTCCGACAACACGAAGTTCGCCGACGAGTGGCTGCCCGCCCAGGCCGGCACCGACGCCGCCCTGGCCATGGCCATGGGGCATGTGATCCTGAAGGAGAACTTCGTGGACCGGCGGGTCCCGTTCTTCGAGGACTACGTGGTGCAGTACACCGACCTGCCCTTCCTCGTCACCCTCGAGCAGCGCCCAGACGGCACCGTGGTGCCCGGCAAGTTCCTCACTGCCCAGGACCTGGGGCAGACAGAGGCCGCGGACGCGGCGTTCAAGACCGTGCTCCTGGACCGGGACGCGGGCACTCCGGTGGTGCCCCAGGGGTCGACGGGCTTCCGCTACAACGAGGCCGACGAGGGGAAGTGGAACCTGGACCTGCAGGGGGTGCGCCCGGCCCTGTCCGTCGCCGACTCGGCGTCCTACGAGCAGGCCACTAGCGTGATCGATCTGCCCGCGTTCACCGATGCCACGGGCGAGGGCTCGGTGGTCCACCGCGGGGTGCCGGTCACCGAAGTGGCCGGACGCACGGTGACCACGGTCTTCGACCTCATGCTCGCCCAGTATGGGGTGGGCCGGGCCGGGCTACCCGGCCAGTGGGCGTCCGGGTACGACGACGTGGAGACCCCCTACACCCCCGCGTGGCAGGAGGAGATCACCTCGGTCCCGGCGGCGGCGGTGGCCCGCATCGCCCGGGAGTTCGCCACCAACGCGGAGAAGTCCGGCGGCCGGTCGATGATCATTCTCGGGGCCGGCATCTGCCAGTGGTACCACGGGGACGTCACCTACCGGGCGATCCTCGCGATGCTCATGCTGTGCGGGTGCCAGGGCCGCAACGGCGGCGGGTGGGCGCACTACGTGGGCCAGGAGAAGACCCGACCGATCACCGGCCAGGCCACGATGGCCGCGGCCACCGACTGGACCCGCCCGCCGCGCTTCATGATCGGCACCGCGTTCTGGTACATGCACACCGACCAGTTCCGCTCCGACGGGTACTCCTCCGACTCGCTGCAGTCCCCGCTGGCCCAGGGTCACCTGAAGGGCATGCACACCGCCGACGTGGTCGCCAAGTCCACCCGCATGGGGTGGATGCCGTTCTTCCCGCAGTTCGACCAGAACTCCCTGGACGTGGCCGACGCCGCTTCCGAGGGTGTGGCCCGCGGGGAAGCACCTGATGAGGCCCGGTGGGTCGCGGATCGACTCAAGGCGCAGGACATGCGTTTCGCCGTCGAGGACGTCGACGCTCCGCAGAACTGGCCGCGCACCCTGATGCTGTGGCGTTCCAACCTGCTGGGCTCCTCCGCTAAGGGTGAGGAGTACTTCCTCAAGCACCTGCTGGGCACCCACCACAACGTCCTGGGCTCCGACCACTCCACCTCCCGCCCGAAGGACGTGACCTGGCACGAGCAGGCCCCGGAGGGCAAGCTCGACCTGCTCGTATCGGCCGACTTCCGGATGACCAGCTCCACCCTGCTCTCCGACGTCGTCCTCCCCGCCGCGACCTGGTACGAGAAGCACGACCTGTCCTCCACCGACATGCACCCCTACGTGCACGCCTTCACCCCGGCGATCAACCCGCCGTGGGAAGCGAAGACGGACTACGACCTGTTCCGGCTGCTCGCCGAGGAGTTCTCCCGGCAGGCGAAGGTGCACCTCGGGGTGCGCAAGGACATGGTGGCCACCGCGCTCACCCACGACACCCCGGGCGAGCTCGCCCAACCCGGGGGCCACGCCCCGGATTGGAAGGGCACCGACGTCCCGGCGGTACCGGGCAAGAACCTGCCGAACCTCCAGGTGGTGGAGCGCGACTACACCGCGGTCGGGGAGAAGTTCTCCGCGGTCGGGCCACTGGCTGAGAAGCTGGGCCTCACCACGAAGTACATCACCTACGACGTCTCCCACCAGGTGGACCAGCTGGCCCGCCTGCACGGGGTCTTCGACTCCGGGGCCGCGGCGGGCCGCCCGGCCGTGGACACCGACGCGCGGATGGCCGAGGCCATCCTCCTCTTCTCCGGCACCACCAACGGGGAGCTGGCCGTGCAGGGCTTCGAGACCCTCGAGAAGCGCACCGGGGTGGAGCTCGCAGACCTCGCCCGCGGCTCCGAGGAGAAGCGCATCACCTTCGCCGACACCCAGGCCGGCCCGGTCCCGGTGATCACCTCCCCGGAGTGGTCCGGCTCGGAGACCGGCGGGCGGCGCTACGCCCCGTTCACCATCAACATCGAACGCCTCAAGCCCTTCCACACCCTCACCGGACGGATGCACTTCTTCCTGGACCACGACTGGCTCAAGGACATGGGTGAGTCCCTGCCGATCTACCGCCCGCCCCTGGACATGCACCGGCTCTTCGGCGAGCCGCAGCTGGGGGAGCGGGGGGAGCTGTCGATCGCCGTGCGGTATCTGACCCCGCACAACAAGTGGTCGATCCACTCGGAGTACCAGGACAACCTGTTCATGCTCTCCCTGGCCCGCGGGGGCACCACGGTGTGGATGAGCCCCCAGGACGCCGCACTCATCGAGGTCGCCGACAACGACTGGGTCGAGTGCCTCAACACCAACGGCGTCTACATCGGCCGGGCCATCGTGAGCCACCGCATGCCCGCCGGCGTCGTCTACGTCCACCACGCCCAGGAGCGCCTGATCGACGTCCCGAAGTCCGAGGCGACCGGCCGCCGCGGCGGGATCCACAACTCGGTCACCCGCATCCTCGTCAAACCCACCCACATGATCGGCGGCTACGCGCAGCTGTCCTGGGCCTTCAACTACCTCGGGCCCACCGGCAACCAGCGCGACATCGTCTCCGTGGTCCGCAAGCGCTCCCAGGAGGTCCAGTACTGATGCGAGTCATGGCCCAGGTCGCCATGGTGATGGCCCTCGACAAGTGCATCGGGTGCCACACCTGTTCGGTGACGTGCAAGCAGGCGTGGACGAACCGCGCCGGCACGGAGTACGTGTGGTTCAACAACGTGGAGACCCGTCCCGGGCAGGGCTATCCCCGCCGGTACGAGGACCAGGAGAAGTGGAAGGGCGGCTGGGAGCTCAACCGCCGCGGCAACCTCAAGCTCAAATCCGGCGGGCGCTGGGCGAAGCTCGCGGGCCTGTTCGCCAGCCCCGTCCAGCCCGAGCTCAACGACTACTACGAGCCGTGGACCTACGACTACGAGACCCTCACCAACGCCCCCGCCGGCACCGACTTCCCCGTCGCCCGACCGAAGTCCCTGATCACCGGCGAGGACATGAAGATCTCCTGGTCGGCCAACTGGGACGACAACCTCGGCGGCGCCCCGGAGATGGGCCACCTGGACCCGATCGTGGAGAAGGTCCGGAAGGAGTCGGAGGAGAAGATCAAGTTCGAGTTCGAGCAGACCTTCGCCTTCTACCTCCCCCGGATCTGCGAGCACTGCCTGAACCCCTCCTGCATGGCCTCCTGCCCCTCGGGGGCGATCTACAAGCGCACCGAGGACGGCATCGTACTGGTCGACCAGGACAAGTGCCGCGGCTGGCGCCAGTGCGTCACCGGCTGCCCGTACAAGAAGATGTACTACAACCACAAGTCCGGCAAGGCCGAGAAGTGCACCTTCTGCTACCCCCGCATCGAGGTCGGGATCCCCACGGTGTGCGCCGAGACCTGCGTGGGCCGGCTGCGCTACATCGGCATCTTCCTCTACGACGCCGACCGGGTCACCGAAGCCGCCGCGACACCGGACGAACAAGACCTCTACGAGGCGCAACTGGACCTGATGCTCGACCCGCACGACCCGACAGTGATCGCCGCCGCCCGGGCCGAGGGCATCCCCGAGGACTGGCTGGACGCGGCGCGGAAGTCCCCGGTCTACACCCTGGCCAAAGAGCTGCGGGTGGCCCTGCCCCTGCACCCCGAGTACCGCACGATGCCCATGGTCTGGTACGTCCCGCCACTGTCGCCGGTCGTGGACCTGCTCAAGGACCAGGGCCACGACGGCGAGGACGCCGCCAACCTCTTCGGGGCGATCGACTCCCTGCGCATCCCGGTCGAGTACCTGGCCGAGCTGTTCACCGCCGGGGACACCGAGAAGATCCGGGAGGTGCTCAACAAACTGGCAGCCATGCGCTCCTACATGCGCGACAT
Source organism: Kocuria sp. CCUG 69068 (assembly GCF_020833785.1). Classification (NCBI taxonomy): domain Bacteria; kingdom Bacillati; phylum Actinomycetota; class Actinomycetes; order Micrococcales; family Micrococcaceae; genus Kocuria; species Kocuria sp. CCUG 69068. Next base: position 12,423 of record NZ_PDDL01000053.1, on the reverse strand, counting down.
CGCCCTGGGCGAGGAAGCGGACGAGGCGATCGCCGAAGCCGTCGGGATGACCGGGACCGAGATCCAGAAGATGTACCGGCTCATGGCGATCGCCAAGTACGAGGAACGCTACGTCATCCCCTCCGCGCACCTGGAGGACGCGCACAACCTCGAGGAGATCGGCTGCTCCCTCGACGTGGACGGTGGGCCCGGCATGGGCCAGACCGGGGTGTTCGGCGAAGCCTCCGGAACGCCGATGCCAGTCGCGGCCGAGAACTTCGCGGCCCTGCAGGCACGGCAGCGCGGGACCGACCCCACCGGAAACGAGGAACTGGGAGGGCGGGTCAACCTGCTCAACTGGGACGGGCGGGGCAAGCCCCAGGGCCTGTTCCCGCCCCAGGACGGGAACGGGGCGCGCTGATGGGGCTGCTGGAGAAGCTGCTCGGCAAGGCCGGGCCGGGCACCCTCGACCCGGGCGCCTACGCCGACCCGGACCCCCGGCGCAGCGCGGTGACCCGGCAGGCCGCCGCAGTGCTGCTGGGCTACCCGGACCCGGCGATGCTCGAGGTGCTCCCGCTGCTGCACGGGGCGCTCACAGAGGTAGAGGCCCCCGTGGAGGAGGTCGAGGAGCTGTTCGAGTGGTTCACGGCTCGCCCCTTGGATGAGGTGCAGGCCGACTACGTCCAGGAGTTCGACCTGTCCCGGCGGCACAGCCTGCACCTGACCTACTGGACCGACGGGGACACCCGACGCCGTGGGGAGGCACTGGCGGCCTTCAAAGAGATCTACCGCTCCCACGGGGCGCAGCTGGACGAGTCCGAGCTGCCGGACTACCTGCCACTGGTGCTGGAGTTCACCGCGAAGGTCTCCCCCGAGGACGGCTACGAACTGCTGCAGCGCTACCGCCCGTCCCTGGAGCTGCTGCGGCTGTCCCTGCGCGACGACGGCCTGCCGCACCGCGGCGCCCTCGCCCTGGTGTGCTCCACCCTGCCCGGGGTCTCCCCGGAGGACCGCGACGCGGTGATGCGGATGGCCGGCTACGGCCCGCCCACCGAATCCGTGGGCCTGGACCCCTACGACCCCCGGCTGCTGCCCGTCACCGAAAGGAACAGCCCATGATCCCCACCGCTCCGCCTCCCGAGACCGTCGAGATCGGGGTGGGGGACGTCCTGTTGTGGGGTGCCCTGCCCTACGTCGTGCTGGCGCTGATCATCGGCGGCTCGATCTGGCGCTACAAGTACGACCAGTTCGGTTGGACCACCCGCTCCTCCCAGCTCTACGAGTCCCGCATCCTGCGCATCGCCTCCCCGCTGTTCCACTTCGGCATCCTCGCAGTGCTGGCCGGGCACGTCATGGGGCTGGTGATCCCCCGCACCTGGACCGACGCCGTCGGGATCAACGAGCACCTGTACCACATCATGGCCCTGGGCATCGGCACGATCGCCGGGGTGGGCACCCTGGTCGGGATCGTGCTGCTCATCTGGCGCCGGCGCACCACCGGGCCGGTGTTCATGGCCACCACCAAGAACGACAAGCTCATGTACGTCATGCTCGTCGGCGCGCTGCTCACGGGCCTGGGCACCACGGTGCTGTCCCTGTTCGACACCACCGTGGTCGACTACCGCCAGACCGTCTCCCCGTGGTTCCGCTCCATCTGGATCTTCCAACCCGACGTCGCCGCCATGGCCGCGGCCGGCCCCGGCTTCAAGGTGCACGCCCTGTGGGCGATGGCGCTCTTCGCGCTGTGGCCCTTCACCCGCCTGGTGCACGCCTTCACCGCACCGGTGCACTACCTGTTCCGCCCCTACATCGTCTACCGCTCCCGTGACCGCGCCTCCGGAACGAACCTGGCCCCGGTGCGCCGGGGTTGGGAGCCCGTGGGCACCCGGGACCGGGCCCGTGGCACCACGAAAGCACCCACGGGCCGCAACCGCGCCGGTCGCCACTGACGTCTCGCCCTGCCCACCGAACGCACGAGGACAGCCATGTCATCCACCTCCCCCGCGACCTCTTCCGGCACCACTGCCCCTGACCTCAAGGCCGGGCAGCTGCGCAACCTGCTCCTGGCCACCCTGGCGTCCGCAGTCGGCTTCTGGGCCTGGACGATCGTGGGGCCGCTGGCCAAGCGCTATGCCCAGCAGATGGACCTCGACGCCACCCAGACCTCGGTGCTGGTGGCCATGCCGATCCTCGTCGGCGCCGTCTGCCGGGTGCCCGTTGGCGCGTTGACCGACCGCTACGGCGGGCGGGTGATGTTCACCGTCATCCTGGGCATCACCGCTCCCCTGGTGCTCGTCACCGGGCTCGTCGGGCAGCTGGGCAGCTTCGGACTGCTCGTGGCCGTGGCGTTCTTCCTCGGCATCGCCGGTACCGTCTTCGCCGTGGGCGTCCCGTTCTGCTCGGGGTGGTACGAATCCCACCGCAAGGGCTTCGCCACCGGGGTCTTCGGCGCCGGTATGGTCGGCACCGCCGTCTCCGCGTTCCTCACCCCCCGCCTGGTGACCGGGATCGGATACCTGGGCGCCCACGTCCTGATCGCGGTGATCGTGGGAGTCATGGCTGTGCTGTGCTGGGCGCTGCTACGGGACTCTCCCGTGCACGGGGCCAAGGCCCCCGAGCCGGTCCTACCGAAGATCAAACACGCGTTCACGCTGAAAGTCACCTGGCAACTGTGCTTCCTCTACGGGGTCGTCTTCGGGGCGTTCGTCGCGTTCTCCAACTACCTGCCGACCTACCTCGACAACGTCTACGACTTCGACGCCACCGCCGCCGGCACCCGCACCGCCGGCTTCGCCCTGGCCGCCGTCATCGCCCGACCCATCGGCGGGATCCTGGCCGACAAGATCGGGCCGAAGACGGTGACCCTGACCGCTCTGTCCGGCACCGCCGTGCTCGCCATGGTCGTAGCCTTCCAACCCGGTCAGGAACGCGTCTACGGCCCTACCTTCCTGCTCATGGCACTCTTCCTCGGCCTGGGCACCGGCGGTGTCTTCGGCTGGGTCGGCCGAGCCGCCCCGGCCAAGGACGTCGGCACCATCGGCGGCATCATCGCCGCCGCCGGCGGCCTGGGCGGATACTTCCCGCCGCTGGTCATGGGCGCCACCTACAACGCCGAGCACAACAGCTACTTCGTGGGCCTGACCCTGCTGGCCGGCTTCGCGATCCTGTCCCTGCTGCTCGCCCTCACCGTACGCAACGGCGGGAAAGTCGACGAACGAACCCACCCCTGAACACCACCACCAACTGCCCCCACCGCCGGCGCGGAGGTCCCCGCGCACCGCGCTGACGGCCACCCACGACAGGACACACATGACAGGCCATCCCTCGGCCGATGACGCCATCCCCCACGCACCCCCGCTGGCCGGACCCGCCACGGCACCGGGACCGGCCACGGATCCCGTCCGGTCCGATTGGAACCCGCGGGGCCCGCAGGTCCGTCGCGATCCTGTGGCCGCCTACGACAAGCTGCGCTCACGCTGTCCCGTGGCCCGCGATGCCAGTGGTGCTTGGACGTTGTTCACCCACGCTGACGTCACTGCCGCCGCGCTGGACCACGAGAGCTTCTCCAACGCAGTCTCCCGCTACCTCCAGGTGCCCAACGGTCTTGACGGCCCTACCCACACGGCCTTCCGCGCCCTCGTGGAGCGGTTCTTCACCCCTGAGCGGATGAGCGCCCTGGAGCCGGTGGTGCAGCGGGTCGCCACCGACCTGGTGGGCCAGCTCGAGGTCCCCGGCCCGATCGACGCCGTGGCGGTCGGCTCCCGCTTCGCCGTGCGCGCACAGACGGCCTGGCTGGGGTGGCCTGCAGGCCTGGAGGAGGATCTGCTGCAGTGGATGCAGGACAACCATGCCGCCACCCGCTCCCGGGACCGTTCCCGCACCACTGAGGTCGCCCAGCGCTTCGACGCCATCATCCGATCCTTGACCGACGTCCGCCGCGAGGCCGGCGACGGTGCGCCCGATGACGTGACCACTGAGCTTGTGCGTGCCCAGGTTGATGGGCGGGAGCTCAGCGACGATGAGATCGTCTCGATCCTGCGCAACTGGACCGGCGGTGACTTGGGGTCGATGGCGTTGTGCACCGGCGTGGTACTGACTTATCTGGCCGATCAACCCGAGTTGCAGGCCCGGCTGCGCTCGGGGGTGTCCGACCGGGAGTTCGACGCGATCCTCGATGAGATCCTGCGGATCGATGACCCGTTCGTCGCCAACCGCCGCATCACGACGGAACCCGTCACAGTCGGTGGTCGAGAGCTGGCCGCCGGCGACCGGGTGCTCCTGAACTGGACCGCCGCCAACCGCGACCCGCGGATCTTCGCTGACCCGGACGCGTTCGACCCGGTCGGCAACGCCCCGTACAACCTGGTGTACGGGATCGGCAAGCACGTGTGCCCTGGCAGGCCGCTGGCGACCCTCGAGCTGCGAGTACTGACCCGCGCCGCCCTGGCGGCGACGGCCGTGATCGAGCCCGATCCGGACCGGCCCCGGGAACGCGAGTTGCCGCCCGTGGGTGGGTTCGCCACCGCTCCGCTGCGCCTGCGGTGACACCCACCGCTCCGGCGGGAACACCGACCCCGTGTCGGGGTGGAGGAATCAGCCTCTCCCCGGCCGGGGCCGAGCACGCGTCGCTTGTCGGGACGCCCGAGCAGCCAACCCCTGGGGTTTAGTAGTTCTGGGGCGGGTCGGAGGCGGGGAAGGAATCGAGTCCCCACTGCTCGATCTTCGCTTCGTTCCGTTCGTACTGGGCGGCGGCTGTTTCCGCGTTCTTGATCAGCTGCTGGAGCTGGACGGTTTCGACGCTGGTGCGCGTCGCCGTGGCGATGCGGGGGCTCGTGGTCGGACTGGTCTTCTGGCACATGGGATGTTCCTTCTGTGGGCTGGATCCGCTCTCTCGCGCCCCGCCTCAAGATGAGTCGACAGGTGCCGGTGTGACGGCCCCCGTCAATGGGCTGGGGCCGCCACACCGGCGCCCTTGTTCTCACCGCATGAGGCTCCGGGCGTGCCCATGATCAGCACACGGGGGTGGGTTCGATGACGATCTTGCCGGTGGCGTGACCGGCCTCGACCTCGGCGATCGCCCGTCCTGCTTCTGCCAGGGGATAGCAGGCGGTGACGTGGGGATCGACGAGTCCGTATTCGATGACCTCGGTGATCTTTTCCATCGCCTCCTCGGTGCGTTCCAGTGCCGCCCCGCCCAGTTCTGTGGCGGTCGTGGCGTCGGCCGCCGAGATGATCCTGGCCGGATCGGTAACCAGGCCGGCGACCTCGCCCAGGGCCTCACCCCCGACGAGGTCGACGATAAGGTCCACCCCCTCGGGGGCGACCTCGCGGACGCGGTCAGCAGCTCCTTCCCCGGAGGGGACGAAGGTCGCCCCGGTGCATTCGACGATCTTGCGCTTGGACTGGCTGGCGACGCCGATGACGGTGAACTGGTGGACGCGCCCAATTTGGGCGGCCATCAGTCCCACCCCGCCGCCGGCGCCAAGAATCAGCAATCTCTGGCCGGGTTCGAGTTCGAACTGGTGGGTGGCGTCATAGGCGGTGGCCGCAGCCACCGGGATGGTGGCGGCGTCGGCGAAGGAGATCTCCTCGGGCTTGGCGACCGCCTCGGCCGCCCGCACGAGGGTGTGCTCGGCGAACCCGCCGTGACCCGGAGCGACGGGGCCGAGGATCTCGTCGCCGACCGCGAAACCCTTTACGCCTTCCCCGAGATCGGTCACGACGCCGGAGACCTCCCGGCCCATCGGGGCCGGCAACTCCCGGTCCCGCCCCAGTACCCCGGAGCGGATCTTCCAGTCGACAGGATTCACCCCGGCGGCCCGAACCTCCACGGCCAGCTCGCCCGGGCCAGGCTGCGGGGCGGGCCGATCGAGGAGCTGTTGGGTCTCAGGACCGCCGAAATCGGTGAACACGTAGACCGTGGACATCGTCTTCCTCGTTTCTTCTCTAGAGGGTGTGGATGAGTGCGGGCTCAACCGGTCGGGGGTTCGTCCCGGCCGGTGGCCTCGGCCGCGTCCGCCTCCTCCTTGGTGGCGTAGGCGGCCTCGGCGGCGTGCTCGGGCGGGCTGTAGACGGTGTAGAGCACCAGGGGCTCATCCCCGGTGTTGCGGAAGTTGTGCCGGGCCCCGGCCGGGACCGCGCACTGGTCACCGGCCTCGATCGGATGCGTGTGCCCGTTCAGGTCGGCTTCCCCGGTGCCGGCGACGAAGGTGAGGATCTGATCGGTGTGCTCGTGGACCTCCTCGCCGATCTCACCACCGGTAGGGATGGTCATGACAACGATCTGAGCGTGTTGGCCGGTCCACAGCACCTGGCGGAAGTCGGGGTTGCTGCCAGCGATGTCGGCGATGGTGAAGTGCTCAATGTTGCCCTCGATGATGAAGTGCTCTTGCGCGCTCATGATGCTCCTCCTGCAGTGATGGTGGTCTCTCCGCCCGGGGCCGGGCAGGACTGGTGGTGCGTTCCGCCCCGTGGCGGGCGGTCCTGGTGTGGGGCCGCCCGCCACGGTGGTGTCCTAGGACCGGGATGTCACCCGGTCTGTGGCCGGGGCGGCCGGTGTGGTGCCCGTCGCGGGGGTGGTGTCCTGGGCGCGGCGCAGCAGCCGCATGGCGTTGGCGATCACGACGAGCACAGAAGCCTCGTGGACGAGCATCCCGATCGACATCGTGACCCCGCCGGCGAAGACCCCGGCCAACAACAGCACCACGGTGATCAGGGCGACGGTGATGTTCTGATGCATCACGGCCACGGTGCGCTTGGCCAGCCCGATCGCTTCGGGCAGCTTCAGCAGGTTGTCGCCCATCAGCGCGATGTCGGCGGTCTCCACGGCCACAGCCGAGCCGGCCGCGCCCATGGCCGCGCCGATGTCCGCGGTGGCCAGGGCGGGGGCGTCATTGACGCCATCGCCGACCATCACCACCAAGTGGCCCTCCCGCTGCAGCGCCGCGACCGCCTCGAGCTTGTCCTCGGGCAGCAACCCGGCGCGGATCTCGTCCACCCCGGTGACCTTCCCGATGGCCTGAGCCACCAACGGGGCGTCACCGGTGAGCATGACGACCTTCTCCACCCCGGCCTCGTGGAGCCGGGACACCATCTCGGCCGCGTCGGCCCTCACCTGGTCGGCCACGGCGATGACACCGATCACGGCATTGTCGACGGCCACGATCATGGGTGTCCGCCCAGCCGCGGCGAGCTTCTGGGCCGCAGCTGCAGCCTTCGGGTCGGTGATGCCGTACTGCTCCAGCAACGCGGCGTTGCCGATCAGCACCCGCACCCCGTCAGTGGTCGACACGATGCCCTTGCCCGGCACTGGGTCGACCGCCTCGGGGACCACGGAGGCGCCCACGCCCTCGGCCGCAGCGGCGTCGAGGATCGGGCGGGCCAGGGGGTGCTCGGAGCCGGCCTCCGCGGCCGCGGCCCAGCCCAGCACGTCCGCGCGGTCCAGCGCCGGGTCCAAGACGACCACGTCGGTCAGCTGCGGGCGGCCCTCGGTGAGCGTGCCGGTCTTGTCCACGGCGACGGCGGTGATCCTCGCGGAGGTCTCCAGGAACTCCCCACCTTTGATCAGGATGCCATTGCGGGCCGCACGGCCGATGCCGGCCACGATGGCGACCGGGATGGAGATCACCAGGGCTCCGGGACAGCCGATGACCAGCAGGGTCAGGGCGAGCACCACGTCCCCGGTGATCAAGCCACCGACCAGTGCCAGGACCATGATTGCGGGGGTGTACCAGGTGGAGAAGCGGTCGATGAATGCCTGGGTGGCCGCCTTGGCGTCCTGGGCCTCCTCCACCCGGTGGATGATGCGGGCCAGCGTGGTGTCGGCGCCGATGCCGGTGGCCAGCACCTGAAGAAACCCGCCGCGGGAGACGGTCCCGGCGAAGACCTGGTCGCTCTTGGCCTTCTCCACCGGGATGGACTCCCCGGTGATGGAAGCCTCGTCCACGGCACCGGTGCCGGCCACGACCTGGCCGTCGACGGGAACCTTGGCGCCGTTCTTGACCAGCACGACCTCGCCCATCGCCACGTCCGCGGCCGGAACCTCGACCTGCTCCCCGTCACGCAGGACCACGGCGGTGTCCGGGGCGACCGCGACGAGCTCGGCCAGCGCCGAGCGGGTCTTGTTGAGGGTGGCCGACTCCAGGGCGTGGCCGACCGCGAAGAGGAAGGTCACCGCGGCGGCCTCCCAGTAGTTGCCGATGATGACCGCCCCGATGGCGGCGACCGCCACCAGCAGGTCGATCCCGACCATGCGGGCGACCATCGCCCGGACGGCCTTGACCACGATCTGATTGCCGGCGACGACGGCGGCGGCGAGCATGAGCACATCCGCCCACAGGACCGAGCCGACGACCTCGGAGGCGACGAACGAGGCGAGGATCAGCACCCCCGCAACCGCGGGGATCGCCCACCGGCCGTAAATCCACCTCTGCACCCTGTTCATGATGTCCGTCCTTCCTGGTAACCGTTCTCGCCCCTGATGGGGGCTTGTTCACGACGCTACGCACAGCCCACGGACCCGAACATGTCGGGGATCAATCAACCGCACGATCGCAGGAAGGGCCAATGAGCGCCGGCTCGGCGGGCAACGAAGAGCGCCGCTGCCGTGACCTCCTGGGGAGGTCCCGGCAGCGGCGCGGGCTGTGGGTGCGGCGGGTCAGAAGGCGGCGGGGCGGGCGGTGTAGCCGACCTTGGCAACAGCGGCGACGATGTCCTCCACACTCACGAGGGCAGGGTCGTGGTCGACCTCGATGCGGGCCGAGGCGAAGTGGACCTTCACCGCGTCGACGCCCTTCAGACGCCCGACGCGCTTCTCGATCTTGGCCACGCAGGAGGGGCAGGAGAAGCCCTCGGCGCGCAGGACCGTGTGAGTGGTGGTGGCTGTGGTGGTGGTCATGGTGGTGGTTCCTCTCCCTGTTGTGGAGTACTCACCTCATCGGGTGTGTCTCCAACCTACGAAGGACCGGGTCCTCGGACCATGACGGGCGTCAATCAACCGCGAAGCTCGGGGGTCAGGCCTCCGCTCCGGCGATCTCCGCCAGCCGGCGCGGGTCACGCACGGCAGTCCAGCGGCGGCCGGCGTCGATGACACCGTCCTTGCGCCACCGGCTCATCACCCGGGAGACGGACTCCGGGGTCGACCCGGTCATCCCCGCCAGATCCGCCCGCGACAGCGGCAGCTCGATCAAGGTCCCGCCCTCGCGGGCGGGCTCCCCGAACTTCTCCGCCAGGCGCAGCAGGACCGCCGCCAGTCGCTCGGCCACGGTGGCCGTGGACTGCCGGGTGACGTCGGTGCGGGCCTGGGCGAGCAGCGCTGTGGTGTCCTCGAGCACCCGCAGCCCCACCTCTGGGTGCTCGCCGAGGATCTGGCGGAACGCGTCGTCGCCGATCCGCAGGGCGCACACGGTGGTCAAAGCCTCGACAGTCTCGGCGTAGGCTTCCTGGCCGAGGGTGCGCAGCCCGCCGAACAGGTCTCCCGGCCCCAGTAGCTCCACCACGACCTCTTGCCCATTCGGGGCGGTCCGGTAAGCCTTGGCCCGTCCCGCGGCTACGAGGTAGAGGTGCTCAGCCGGTGCGCCCTCGACGTGGAGCGCGTCCCCCTCAGCCCAGGACAGGGAGGTCATCCTCCGGTCGATGTCCGCCAGCTGCTCCTCGACCAGCCCGGCGAACATCGGTGTCCGGGACAGCACCCGCATCCGCACCGGCGCCGGACAGACGTGGGGCTGCGCGCAGGTCGACCGCAACGGGATCCGCCGCCGAGAAGACACCGGGCTAGCATCCGGGGACATCCGCGCCGGCGACCCCTGCAGGCCCTCGGCGTGCGAGGAGGTGCTCATGCTGTTCCCTTCAGGCCAGGTAGGGGAAACGGCACCAGGTACGGGGCGCCCACCTGGTCACCGGATCGCGTCGTTCGAATTCCACCGTACTCCCACAGCATTCGGCCCCGGCCCCGCGTCCCGCTTTCACGGACCCCGGCCCGCATCAGCAACATGGCTTCTTCCCCCAGACCTTCTCCAATGGGGGTGCATCTCACAGACACCACCAGTGCGCGCAGAGCTTTCCCCGCTGACGTGTCGCTGGCGCCCGTTCGGCGTGGCGCGCGGGGAGTCCTGCAGCTTCCAGGAGGAGCGTGGACGCTGTGAACACCTCACGTCCCGAATCGACTCCTCCAGCCCATCAGCAGCGGAAGCCGCCCCGGGACTTCGCCGCCGTCCTGCCGCTGTTGGTGGGCTCGGCTGTGGGCGCGGCCGGGGGCAGCACCTTCGTGCTGGCCAACGCCTCCGCACTGGTCCCACCGCGGCCCGGACTGACCCTGGTTGCCTGGGGCGTGCTCGCGCTCGGATGGTTGGCCGCGACACTGCTGCACCGGCACGACCCCGCCGTAGCACGGCCGCGCCGGCATGCCCTGACGATTTACGTGACGAGTGTGGTGGCGACGCTGGTGCTGATCCCACTCGCCACCACGGCCTTCGGCACCCTCGAGGCAGAGCCCCTGCGTCCCGCGGCCATCGCCGCGGCGGTGGGTCTTTTCGTCACTCCCACGGCAGGGCCCGCAGCCGCAGTGCTGGCCGGGTTGACGATGCTGGCCTCGATCACGCTCTACAACCTCCGTCACTAGCCAGCACTCCACGGCCCGGAAAGCAACCCACAGTGCATCAGACCCGCCGGGTTCGGCGTGAGGTCGTTGCACGGAGGCTGGACTATGGACGAGGAGGTTCAGGAGGTGTCTCCGTCGACGGGTTCGACCTTAGGGTCCGTTGCCGGGGTGCAGCGAGTATGTGGGGGCAGTGCTGCGCTCAGGTGCGGGGCGATGTGTGCCAGGTGGGCGAGATAGCCGTGGGCGTCCAGCTCGGTCAACGCGAGGCGAACCTGGGCCTTGGCCGTGCTGGCGCGGGCGGCGAGCTCGGCCAGCGCCAGGGTGTGCTCGGGGCGGGTGCGGGCCACCGCGCGCAGCACCCGACGGGCCTCCGGGCTCAGCCGGGAGTCGGCGCTTGCCTGGTGGATCAGGGCCTCCAGGGCCGGGCGCAGGGCGGCAAAGGCCGCCGCCCGGGACAGCGGATCGGCCACGGGAGTCGCCCAGTTGGCGTGCGCTGCGGCAGGGTGGGCATCGTTCATGCGGGCCTCCTCAACCGGGGCAGCTACCTGCGATTGGACGATGTGCTGCCACAGGGACGGAGGGACGGTCATGAGTGCCGTAAGGGGCCGCCGGCCCGGCGGCAGAAGCGTCGCCCCCCCCCGGCGACGGAGCCCAAGGCCCCAGCTCTTCTGCCGCCAGGACGGCGGCTATTCGACCGGTCTGGAATGGGCCAGCCCCCCGGCTGCGCCCTCTGACACGGTCCACACTAGGTGGCCCAGCCCCCCGACTGAGCACCGTGCGCGATACCCCAACCGTACCGACCGGTAAGGAAAAGATCGACTTTCATAATGTCCCCACTTCCGCCGGTGGGACGCCCCGCCGTGCTGACGAGGCGGTCCGGGGCCGGGTTGTCCGCCCAGAGGCGGTTTCCGCCGGCGCGTACGGCAGGCTGGAATTGCTGGGCCCCCCGGTCCTGCGGACACCGACTCCGACCGCATCGGCTAAGCCTTCCCCTGGGGATGCCGTCTGCGTGGTGCTGGCCCGGTGCCTGTTATGGGTTCCAGGCCATGACGCCATCGGCTGCACGTCCGGGGACGTCGACGAAGCCCTCCGCCGCATAGAGCTTCTTGGCGTAGTTGTCGGCCTCCACCGACAGGCTGAGCCGGGGCACCCCTCGAGCTCGCGCGTCGTCCTGCACCCGGCGCAGGAGCGCCCTGCCCACTCCCCGGCCACGCCAGTCGCCCCGCACCCACAGGCTCACCTCCGGGGTGTCCTCGGCGAGGAATCCGTAACCAGGATCATCCGGGGGCAGGAATTGGGCCCAGACAACGCCGATGGCGCCCTTCCCGACTTCGGCCACCCAACCGAAGTCGCCGCGCTGGGGATCAACGACCGTGTAGTGGGCGAACTCCGACCGCGTGCGCACATCGGCCGCTATGAACCGCTGCCCGCACCAGTTGAGGTTCCCGAGCGTGGCCGCGGCCAGCAACGCGTTCTCCGCTGCCATCAACGGTCGCAAGGAGAAGTCATGGAGCACGGGGTCATCGTAGGGCCGCAACCAGATGCCGAACCTCAACTGCATCATCATTCCCGCGGGCAATGTCCGGTAGCACCGCAGCCACCCTGATGCTCACCGAAGGCTGGGACGTGAAGGTCGTTGCCCAGCTGCTGGGTCACGCTTCGGTGACCACCACCTCCAAGTACCTCGACGAACGGGACTGCCGCACGAATAGGTGACAGGTTGACCTGACCTACGGTTTGGTTTCCAGTGGCGGTCGCTAGTCGAAGGCCTTCATGGAAGGCTCACCGCTATGCCCCGCCCCTACCCTCCTGAGTTCCGTGCACGAGCGATCGCTCTCGTGCGTGAG
>NZ_PDDL01000052.1:0-26133 GCF_020833785.1 Kocuria sp. CCUG 69068 | reverse complement strand
CCCGGCCCGTGCCGGAGTTCGCCGCGGCGCAGCCCACGGCGTCGTCCCTGGGCCTCGCCGCCGCGCGCCGCACGGCCCGCGGGGAGGCGCTGTCCCCGGACACGACCCCGCTGTACCTGCGCGAGTCCGACGCGAAGGTCCCCGGACCCCGGAAGCGGGCGGGCGCGTGAGCCCCGCCCCCGGCTCCTGGACGCTGCGCCGGATGGTCCCCGCGGACGTCGCGGCGGTGCACGCGCTCGAGCGGCGGCTCTTCCCGGTCGACGCCTGGCCGCTCGAGATGTTCTTCGCCGAGCTCGCCCAGCCCGTGTGCTGGTACTGGGTCGCCGAGCAGGACGGCGTGATCGTCGGCTACGCGGGGCTCATGTGCCTCCGCCCCGTGGGCGACGTGCAGACCATCGCGGTGGTCCCCGAGCACGAGGGCCGCGGGATCGGCTCCGCCCTGCTGCGCACCCTGCACGCGCAGGCCCGGGAGCTCGGGGCCACCGAGGTGCTGCTCGAGGTCCGCGCCGACAACCCGCGCGCCCAGCAGCTCTACCGCCGCTTCGGCTACGAGCAGATCCACACCCGCCCCCGCTACTACCGGGACGGCGCCGACGCGCTGATCATGCGCCTCGACCTCACCGGAACCGATACCCCGGCCGCCACCGACATCCCGGCCGCCCCGACGGAGGAGACCCCATGACCGACGGACCCCTCGTGCTGGGCATCGAGTCCTCGTGCGACGAGACCGGCGTGGGCATCGTCCGGGGACGCACCCTGCTCGCCAACGTGGTGTCCTCCTCGATGGACGAGCACGTGCGCTTCGGCGGCGTGATCCCCGAGATCGCCTCCCGCGCCCACCTCGACGCGATCGTCCCCGCCCTGCGCGAGGCCCTGGACCGGGCGGGCGTGGGCCTGGCGGACCTCGACGCGCTCGCGGTGACCTCCGGACCCGGCCTGGCCGGGGCCCTGATGGTGGGCACGGCCGCCGCGAAGGCCCTCGCCGTGGCCACGGGCAAGCCCCTCTACGCGATCAACCACCTCGTGGCGCACGTCAGCGTGGGCCTGCTCGAGGACTCCGGGATCGAGGGCTTCCAGGGCGACTTCGACGACGGGCTGCCGCCCGGCCTCGGGGCGCTGCTGGTCTCCGGGGGGCACACCGAGATCCTCGCCGTCGAGGACCTCTCCCGGGACGTGCGCCTGCTCGGGGCCACGATCGACGACGCGGCCGGTGAGGCCTACGACAAGGTGGCCCGCGTCCTGGGCCTCGACTACCCCGGCGGCCCGGCCATCGACGCCGCCGCCCGGGACGGGGACCCCACCGCCTTCCGCCTGCCCCGCGGGCTGAGCGCGGGCAAGTACATGGGCTCCGCCGAGCGGCCCGGCCCGCACCGCTACGACTTCTCCTTCTCCGGGCTCAAGACCGCCGTGGCCCGGGTCGTCGAGGGCTACGAGGCGCGGGGCGAGCCGGTGCCGGTCGCCGACGTCGCGGCGTCCTTCCAGGAGTCGGTGGCCGACGTGGTCACCCGCAAGGCCGTGCTCGCGTGCACCGAGCAGGGGCTCGGGACGCTGCTGCTCGGCGGGGGAGTGGCCGCGAACTCCCGGCTGCGCGAGCTCACCGCCGAGCGCTGCGCCGCGCACGGGATCGAGCTGGTGATCCCCCGGCTGCCGCTGTGCACGGACAACGGGGCGATGGTCGCCGCGCTGGCCGCCCGGGTCGTGGCCGAGGGCCGTGCGCCCTCCGGGCTGGACTTCGCCGCCGACTCCTCGCTGCCGGTCACCACCGTCTCCGTCTGAGCCGGCCGGGGCCGCTCACGGCACGGGGGTGACCAGGGTGCCGTCGGCCAGCCAGCTGCGGAGGTTGCGCAGGGCGAGCTCGGCCATCTCCCGGCGGGTCTCCACGGTCGCGCTGCCCACGTGCGGCAGGAGCACCACCGTGTCGAGCTCGCGCAGGGCGGCCGGCACGCGGGGCTCGTCGGCGAAGACGTCCAGGCCGGCCCCGCCGAGCCGGCCCTCCTGCAGCGCCGCCACCAGGGCCCGCTCGTCGACGACCGAGCCGCGGGCGACGTTGACGAGGAACCCGTCCGGGCCGAGGGCGTCCAGCACCTCCGCGCCGACCGTCCCGGCGGAGTCCGGGCCGCCGGGGACGGCGACCACGAGCACGTCGACGGCGGCCGCCAGCTCCGCCGCGGACCCGTGGTAGGCGTACCCGCTGCCGGTGGCCGGGCGCCGGTTGTGGTAGTGGATCCCGCAGCCCAGCGCCTCCAGCCGGACGGCGACCGCCCGGCCGATCCTGCCGAGGCCCAGCACGCCCACCCGTCGTCCGGAGGCGTGCCGGCCCAGCGGGAAGTTCCCCGTGCTCTCCCACTGCCCGCGCCGGACGTAGCGGTCCGCCGCGGAGAAGCGGCGCAGCACGTCCAGGTAGAGGGCCAGCGCGGTGTCCGCCACGGCGTCGGTCAGGACGTCGGGGGTGTTGCTCATCACGATGCCGCGCGCGGCGGCCCCGGCGGCGTCCGTGCCGTCGTAGCCCACGCCGAAGTGGACGACGGCCTCGAGCCGGGGCAGCCGCCGCATCAGGTCCGCGCCCACGCCGGTGCGCCCGGAGCCGACCGCCACCCTGACGTCGCCGGCGTGCCGCTCGAGGAAGCGGTCCTGCTCGGCGGGGTCCTCGGGCAGGCGCAGGGCGGAGAACTCGGCGGCCAGCGCCTCCTCCAGCAGGGGGTGCAGGGTGCCGAGCTGCAGCACCCCGTGGTCCTGCGGGGCGTGGCGGGCGGAGGGGTCCGGGCCGGTGCCGGTCGTGTTCGTCATGCCTGCAACCTAGGGACGAACAGGTCCCCGCGTCCAGCGGGGCGTGCCGGGCGGGCGGGTCAGTCGTTCTCCCGGGTGCGGCGGACGATATCGAGGGCGACGGCGTGCAGGTCCCCGTCGTGGGCCCGGGCGACCGCGCGCTGGCGCTGGTAGCCGGCGCCCTGCTCCAGGATCCGCTCCACGTCGGCGAGCTCCCGGGAGCAGCCCAGCTGCGCGGCCACGGGCTCCAGCCGGTCGAGCAGCGCGGTCAGGTCCGTGCGCAGGTCCCGCTCGACGTTGCGCGGGTCGGTGATGACCTCGGCGTCGAGGCCGTAGCGGGCGGCGCGCCACTTGTTCTCCTGGATGTGCCAGGGCTTCAGGCGGGCGGGGGGCCGGCCCGCCTCCACGTCCCGGGAGATGGACTCCGCGAGGCACTGGGTGAGCGCCGTGAGCGCCCCGACCTCCCACAGGGTCGAGAGCCCGTCGCAGAAGCGCACCTCGTCGGTGCCCAGCCGGGGCACGGGGCGCACGTCCCAGCGGGCCTCGCTCATCTCCTCGATGATGCCGGTGGCGATCATGTCCGTGATGCACTGCTCGTAGGCGTCCCAGGACGGGAAGTGGTACGGCAGCCCCGCCGTGGACAGCTGCTGGAAGATCATGGAGCGCTGGGACGCGTAGCCGGTGTCCTCGCCCGCCCAGAAGGGCGAGTTCGCGGACAGCGCCAGCAGGTGCGGGTAGTAGGTCAGCAGCCCGTCGAGCACGGGCAGCGCCTTCGCCCGGGAGTCGAGGCCCACGTGCACGTGCACCCCGTAGATGACCATCTGCCGGCCCCAGTACTGGGTGCGGTCCACGAGCTTGTGGTAGCGCTGCTTGTCGGTGACCTGCTGGTCCTGCCAGCGGGCGAACGGGTGGGTGCCGGCGGCGAAGACCTCGAGGCCCTGCGGGTCGGTGACCTTGCGGATCTCGTCCAGCATGGTGGACAGCTGCTCGGTGGAGTGGGCGACGTCCCGGCACACCCCGGTGACCAGCTCGACGGTGTTGAGCAGGAACTCCCCGGTCAGGTGCGGGTGGTCGCCGTCCGTGCCCCAGGCGGGGTGGGCGTCCAGGACGGCCTCGAACGTCTCCCGGCCCCGGGGGACGAGATCCCCGGTGGTGCCGTCCACGAGGGCGATCTCCCACTCGACGCCCAGCGTCGACTGGTGGGAGCGGGCGAACGAGATCTCCACGCGGCAGGTCCTCCGTGCTCTGGGGCGGGCCGGTCGGCCCGCGGAGCCATCAGTCTACGGTTTCCACGACGATCACGACGCGCTGCTCCGCGGGGCCCGCGCCGCCCCGCCCCGGGCCCTCCGGGCCGGGGCCCGGAGCCGTCCGGGTGACCACGAGCGTGGCCCGTCCGGGGCCCTTCGGCGCGAGCCGGCGGCGCAGCTCCTCCGGGGTGACGTCCGTGCCGCGCTTCTTGATCTCGAGCGTGCCGACCTCGTGCTCCCGGACCCACCGCTTGAGCACCTTGACGGTGTGCGGCAGCACCTCCCGCACGCGGTACGCCCGGGCCAGCGGGGTGCGCACGAGCTCGTCGGAGGTGAGGTAGGCGATCCGGGGGTGGATCAGCCGCGCGCCCAGCTGCCGGGCGAGGTCCGTGACGAGCCCCGCCCGGATCACCGCGCCGTCCGGTTCGTAGAGGTACGCGCCCACGGGTCCGACCACGGCGTCGGCGTGGGCGGGGTCGTGGTCCTCGGGGCTGGTGAGCTCCGCGGACCCGTGCTCGGAGAGCACGAGCGCCGCCCGCCGCACGCCGGGGCGGGCCACCGCGTTGAACCACAGCACGGCCTCGACCACGTCGCCCCGGTCGGAGACCCACTGCGCCTCGCACCCGGCGGGGACCGCCTCGTGCGGGATGCCCGGCCCCAGCTTCACCCCGACGGGCAGGCCGCGCCCGGCCAGCGCCTCGACGAAGGACAGGGGCGGGGAGAACGCCTCGGGGTCGAAGATCCGGCGGGTGCCCGACGACGACGTGGTGCGCCGGGCCGGGTCCAGCCACACCCCGTCCGGCGGTCCGCCGGGCAGGGTAGTGAGGTCCAGTCGCTCGACGTCGGCCTGCAGCACCGTGGCCTCGGGGAAGGGGAGGAGGTTGAGCGTGGCCACCGCGGCCGTGGTCTCGTCGAGCTCCACGGCGGTGACCCGGCGGTCCAGGGAGGCCAGCGCGAGCGCGTCCGCGCCGATGCCGCAGCCGAGGTCGGCCACGTGCACCAGGTCCGCGTCGGCGAAGCGCCGGGCGTGCAGGGCGGCCACCCGCAGCCGGGTGGCCTGCTCGAGGCCGGCCCGGGTGAAGAGCATGCGGTCGGCGAAGTCGCCGAACTTCTCCCGCGCCCTGGCGCGGAGCCGGGACTGGGTGAGCACCGCGGAGACGAGCCGGGGATCGTGCCCCGCGGCGCGCAGGCGGGTCGCGGCCCCCAGGGCGTCGTCGGCGTCGTAGGGGCCCACGGCCTCCAGCAGGCGACTCCCCTCGGCGGTGAGCAGGGGTGCGATGTCGGTCGCCTCGTTCTGCATCGGTCCACCCTATCCGCCCCCGCCCGTCCGGGCGGGCACCGGTCAGTAGAACGCGGCGAGACGGCCCCGGGGGCCGTCGATGACGGTCACCGGGGTCTCGAAGACCCGGGTGAGGACCGCGCCGTCCATGATCTCGTGCGGCTCGCCGAACTCGGCGACCCGGCCGTCCTTGACGGCGCAGATCCGGTCCGCGTAGTGGCTGGCGAAGTTGATGTCGTGGAGCACGATGACGATGGTGCGCCCCATCTCGTCGCAGGCCCGCCGCAGGTGCTGCATCATCGACACGGCGTGCCGCATGTCGAGGTTGTTGAGGGGCTCGTCCAGCAGCACGTGGTCGGTCTCCTGGGCGAGGACCATGGCGACGTACGCGCGCTGGCGCTGGCCGCCCGACAGCTGGTCGAGATAGCGGTGCTCCAGCGGCGCCAGGCCGAGGAAGTCGATGTACCTGCCGATGATCTCGTCGTCCACGGCGGTGAGCCGGCCGCGACTGTGGGGGAAGCGGCCGAAGCCCACCAGCTGCCGCACGGTGAGCCGGGTGATGTAGTGGTTCTCCTGGCGCAGGACGGAGACGATCCGGGCGAGGTCCTTGGACCGGGTCCGGGCCACGTCGTAGCCGGCGATGTCGATGCTGCCGTCGTCGAGGCCGAGCAGGCGTCCGATCATCGTCAGCAGCGTGGACTTGCCCGCCCCGTTGGGGCCGACCAGGGCGGTCATGCCGGCCGACGGGATCTCGAGGTCGACGGGTCCGACCGTGACCTCACCGCCGTAGTCCTTGCGCACGTTGGTCAGGGTGATCACAGCCGGCCCTTTCGGAGGATGACGTAGAGGAAGACGGAGCCGCCGACGAGCTCGATGATGATCGAGACGACGCCCTGGGCGTAGAAGACGTGGTTCAGGACGAAGTAGGCGCCCGTCAGGACGAGGAACCCGGTGAGGACCGCCACGGGGAAGAGGTGGCGGTGGTCGTACGTGTCGGCGAACTGGTAGGCGAGCGTGGCCACCAGGAAGCCGAGGAACGTCATGGGGCCCACCAGGGCGGTGGAGACGGCCATCAGGACGGAGACGAGGAAGAGGGTGCCCATGATCTCGGCGCGGTGCCGCAGGCCGAGGTTCAGGCTCACGTCCCGTCCGAGGGCGACCACGTTCAGGCGCGAGGACCTCAGCCACAGGGCGCCGCCGGCCAGCAGGCACAGCGGGACGGCCACCGGCAGGTAGTCGGCCTGGGCGTTCGTCACGGAGCCGAACAGCCGGGCGGAGAGCACGTCGAACTCGCTGGGGGACAGCAGACGCTGCATGAAGGTCGAGACGGAGCCGAGGCCCCCGCCGATGATGATGCCCACGAGCAGCATCACCTGCAGGTTCCCGTACCGGCCGGAGAGCAGCCAGCCGTAGAGCGCGAGGGAGAGCGTGACCATGAGGGCGACCTGCAGCAGGAACTGCGGCACGCCCTGCAGGACGAGGATCCCCGCGGCGCCCAGGAAGTACACCGTGGACGTCTGGATCGCCACGTAGAGGGACTCGAAGCCCATGATCGAGGGGGTGATGATCCGGTTGTTCGTGGCCGTCTGGAAGCTCACGGTCGCGATCGCCTGGCAGAAGGCCACGACCGCCATGATGACCACGCTCGTCACCCGGCGGTCCGCGATCCGCCAGAAGCCGTCCGAGCCGACCGGCATCGGGTTGTCCCAGGCCAGCAGGCCGAAGGCGAAGCCCGCGGAGGCGAGGGCCAGCACGGCGACGACCGTCCAGTACCGCCGCCGGGCCCGCGGGGTGGGGAAGGCCCCGGCGCGGCCCCGTGCGGCGGGGGCCGCCGGCGCCGCGGCCGGTGCGGGTGCGGGAGTGCTGAGCACGGCCTCAGACACGACGACGCTGCCTCAGGAGCAGGCAGACGAACACCACGGCGCCGACGATCCCGAGGATCACGGACACGGGGATCTCGAACGGCATGATGATGATCCTTCCGATGAGGTCGCACAGCGTCACGATGGCGATGCCGAGCAGGCACACCCACGGCAGGTTGCTGCGCAGGTCGTCGCCGCGGACCATCGAGACGATGTTCGGCACGATGAGGCCCAGGAAGGGCAGGTTGCCGACGACGACGGTGACGACGCCGGTGGCCACCGCGATCAGCCCGGTCCCGAGCAGGACGGTGCGGTGGTAGTTCAGCCCGACATTGGTGGCGACGTCCTCGCCGAGCCCGGCGACGGTGAGCCGGTCCGCCACGAGGAACACCGCGATCCCGACCAGGAGCACGATCCACAGCACCTCGTACTGACCGCGCAGCACCGAGGTGAAGCTGCCGGCGAACCAGACGCCGAGGTTCTGCAGCATGTCCGTCTGCAGTGCCAGGAACGTCGAGACGGACCCGACCACCGCGCCCAGCATGATGCCGACGATGGGCACGATGAGGGAGGAGCGCAGGGAGACGCGGCGCAGGAAGAGGAAGAAGACCATGGTCCCGATGAAGGCCGCGGTCACGGCGCCGAGCATCCGGGTGAGGACCGTGGCGGTGGGCACCAGGAGCACGACGAGCAGCAGCCCGAGCCCCGCCCACTCGGTGGTGCCCGTGGTGGTGGGCTCCACGAAGCGGTTCTGCGTGAGCAGCTGCATCACCAGGCCGGACATGGACATGGCGGCGCCGGCCAGGACCAGGGCGATGGTGCGGGGGATCCGCGTGATCGCGAACATCTCGTCGCCGTCCTCGGCGCCGAAGACGTCGTAGACCCCCGTGAGGAGGGACGCGGCCAGCAGCGCGAGGACGCCGAGCGCACCGAGCAGCAGCTTCCAGTCGAACAGCGAGCCCTTGCTCGCCGCGGGGGGTCTCGACACGATCGTCGACATGGGGTCAGTCCTTCCTCCGGCCTCGTGCCCGGCGGACGGCGGTGGTGGGGCGGACGCCGCCACCGCCGTCCGGACGATGGGTCAGTCCCGCGCGCCCATGGCGTCGGCCAGGGTGTCGAAGAACTCGGTGTAGGTCTGGATGCCCTCGTTGGTGTAGGTGTCCCGGGGCATGTAGACGACCTGGCCCTCCTGCACCGCGGTGACGTTCTGCAGGGCCGCGGCGTTCTCGATGACCTCCTGCGCCGGGGTGTACTCCGGGTCCTCGGCGGAGATCGCGGCGTCGCGGTCCAGCACGAGGATCCAGTCGGGGTTCGAGTCGGCGATCGCCTCCACGGAGATGTCGTCGCCCTGGTGGTCGTCGCTGGCGCCCTCGACCTCGAGGGCCGGTGCGAAGTCGAAGATCTCGAACAGCGGGCCCAGGGTGCGTCCGTTGCCCGGGGCGATGAAGCCGATCTCGCCGCCGGAGACGGTGACGGCCATGACCGTGTCGCCGGGCCGGTAGCCGTCGACGACGCGCTGCATCGCCGCGTCGAAGTCGCCGTTGATCTGCTCGGCCTCGTCCTCGCGGTCGAAGACCTGGCCCAGGACGGAGGTCTGCCGCTTCAGCTCCTCGTCGAAGGGCTCTTCCTCCCGCGGGTCGAGCTCGACGATGGTGGCCTCCGGCACCAGGTCGGCGAAGTCCTCGCGGTAGTCGGCGAAGCGCTGGCCGTTGACGATGAGGTCGGGGTCCGCGGCGACGACGGCCTCGAGGTCGGGCTCGCGGTGGTTGCCGAGGTCGACGACGGACTCGTCGTCGGCGTAGGCGATGGTGTCCGGCATGAGGGCGCGCGGGGCCGCCGCCAGTTCGACGCCCCACTCGGCGAGCGTCTCGAAGGTGCGGTTGTCGGTGGCGACGACGGACGCCGGCGGGGCCTCGACCGTCTGCGTGCCGTAGTTGTCCTCGACCTCGACCGTGGCGGCGGAGGGCGCGGACGACTCCGCGGAGGCGGCCTCGTCGCCCTGGGCCGTGCCGCAGGCGGTGAGGGCGAGGACACCGGCGACGGCCAGGAGGGCAGCCGGGTGCTGGGTGCGGTTCATGGTCTTCCTTCGTGCAGAGGACGCCGGCGTGCTCCGGGGTGGCGGACGCCGGCGGGATCCGATGGGCGCGACGGACCTGCGCACGGATGCGCCGGGACGTCGAGGAGGGCACCGCTGCTCGGCCGAGGTAAGGGTTGCCTTACCGCTCAACCTAGAGGGTCGGGCGGGCGTGAGGCAAATCATTGGCGAACACGGGCGTGACCTAATTCCCGCCGGACGTTCCCGCGGGGGTCGGCGCGCTGGCACTCGCCTTGACCGACTGCCAGCCCGCTCCTACAGTTGGCCTTGGCACTCTCCGGGTGAGGGTGCTAAGGGCCAGGCGATCGACCGGCACCGCGACGACGGTCGGTGCGCCGATCGGCCCGAAGCTCGACGGCGGGCTCCGCCCGCGGTCGCCCACCGTTTTCCACCCCTACAGACAAGGAGAGATCGTGTCGGTCTCCATCAAGCCTCTCGAGGATCGCATCGTCGTCCAGCCGCTCGCCGCTGAGCAGACCACCGCGTCCGGTCTCGTCATCCCGGACACCGCCAAGGAGAAGCCCCAGGAGGGCAAGGTCCTGGCGGTCGGCCCCGGTCGTGTCGACGACTCCGGCAACCGCATCCCGGTCGACGTCCAGGAGGGCGACGTCGTGATCTTCTCGAAGTACGGCGGCACCGAGGTCAAGTACAACGGCGAGGAGTACCTGGTCCTCCCGGCCCGCGACGTGCTCGCCGTCGTCGTCAAGTAGACCGGGCCGCACCGACCCGGCGCAGACCGCGCAGTCCTGACGAAGGGTGCCCGCCGCACGCCCCGCTGTTCCGGCGGGCCCGCGGCGGGCACCCTTCGCCGATCCAGACCCCGAAACCCGCTGGCGACCCCAGCCACCCCAGAAGGAGCTCTTCGCCCATGGCCAAGCAGCTGGCGTTCGACGACGCCGCCCGCAAGTCCCTCGAGAACGGCGTCAACAAGCTCGCCGACACCGTCAAGGTCACCCTCGGCCCGCGCGGGCGCAACGTGGTGCTCGACAAGAAGTGGGGCGCCCCCACGATCACCAACGACGGCGTGACCATCGCCCGCGAGGTCGAGCTCGACGACCCGTACGAGAACCTCGGTGCCCAGCTCGCCAAGGAGGTGGCGACCAAGACCAACGACGTCGCCGGCGACGGCACCACCACCGCCACCGTGCTCGCCCAGGCGCTCGTCAAGGAGGGCCTGCGCAACGTGGCCGCCGGCGCCGACCCGCTGAGCCTCAAGCGCGGCATCGAGAAGGCCGTCGAGGCCGTCTCCGAGCGCCTGCTCGAGAACGCCCGCCCGGTGGAGGGCACCAACGTCGCCCACGTGGCGACCATCTCCGCGCAGGACCCGGCGATCGGCGAGCTCATCGCCCGGGCCTTCGAGACCGTCGGCAAGGACGGCGTCATCACGATCGAGGACGGCTCGAGCACCGAGGTGGAGCTCGACGTCACCGAGGGCATGCAGTTCGACAAGGGCTACCTGTCCCCGTCCTTCGTGACCGACGCCGAGCGCCAGGAAGCGGTCATGGAGAACTCCCTGGTGCTGCTGTACCAGGGCAAGATCTCCTCGGTGCCCGAGCTCATGCCCGTGCTGGAGAAGGTCCTCCAGGCCAAGAAGCCGCTGACCATCATCGCGGAGGACGTCGAGGGCGAGGCCCTGTCCACCCTCGTGGTCAACCGGCTGCGCGGCACCCTCGACGTCGTGGCCCTCAAGGCCCCCGGCTTCGGCGACCGCCGCAAGGCGATCATGCAGGACCTCGCCGTCCTCACCGGCGGCCAGCTCATCACCAGCGAGCTGGGCATCAGCCTCGACCAGGTCACCCTGGAGCAGCTGGGCACCGCCCGGCGCGTCACGGTCACCAAGAACACCACCACCCTGGTCGACGGCGGGGGCACCCCGGCCGAGATCCAGGACCGGGTCGCCACGATCCGCGCCGAGGTGGAGCGCACCGACTCCGAGTGGGACCGCGAGAAGCTCCAGGAGCGGCTCGCCCGCCTGGCCGGCGGGGTCTCCGTGATCAAGGTCGGCGCCGCCACCGAGGTCGAGGCCAAGGAGCGCAAGCACCGCATCGAGGACGCCGTCTCCGCGACCCGCGCGGCCCTCGAGGAGGGCATCGTCGCCGGCGGCGGCACCGCCCTCGTGCAGGCCGCGAAGGTCCTCGACGAGTCCGACCTCGGGCTCACCGGGGACGCCGCGACCGCGCTCGGCATCGTCCGCCGCGCGCTGCGGCAGCCGCTGTACTGGATCGCCCAGAACGCCGGTCAGGACGGGGCCGTGGTCGCCTCCCGCGTCGCCGAGCTCGAGGCCGGGCACGGCTACGACGCCGCCACCGGCGAGTACGTCGAGATGGTCGGCGCCGGCATCATCGACCCCGTCAAGGTCACCCGCTCGGCGCTGCAGAACGCCGCGTCCATCGCGGCGCTCGTGCTGACCACCGAGACGCTCGTGACGGACAAGCCCGCCGAGGACGAGGGGCACGGCCACGGCCACCAGCACTGACGGCCGGCACTGACGGCCGGCGCCGAGCCGGCCCGCCCCGCGGACCCGTCCCACCACCGGTGGGGCGGGTCCGTCGCCGTCTCCGGGGGCCGCCCCGGCGCCTCCGGTAGAGTGCGGGGGTCCGCACGACCACTGCCGCGCCCCCGGCGGCACGGTGTTCCCAGGAGATGCCCATGACGACCCTCGGCGCGCAGAGCACGCCCACCGGCGTCGAGCCGGACACGGCCCGGCGGGTGGCCCGCTACGCCGGGTTCCGCCCGGAGGTGCAGGGGCTGCGCTTCGTCGCGGTGCTGCTCGTGGTGGTCTACCACGTGTTCCTGGACCGGGTGTCCGGGGGAGTGGACATCTTCCTGCTGATCTCGGCGTTCTTCCTGACCCTGTCCTTCGTGCGCAAGCTCGAGGCGGGGAGGCCGCTGGCGCTGGGGCGGTACTGGCTGCACGTGTTCAAGCGGCTGCTGCCGCTGGCGGTGCTCACGATCCTGGGCACCCTGGTGCTGGCGTGGTGGTTCTTCCCGGAGGCGCGGATCGACCGGGTGCGCACGGAGGCGCTGGCCTCGGTCCTCTACGTGGAGAACTGGGCGCTGGCGCTGGCCGAGGTGGACTACTACGCCGCCGACGACTCCACGGCGTCCCCGTTCCAGCACTTCTGGTCCCTGTCGGTGCAGGGGCAGGTGTTCCTGCTGTGGCCGCTGGTGTTCGGGGCGGCGTGGCTCGTGTGCCGGGGCGGGCGGCGGCGGCCGGTGCCGGTGCTGGCGGTGCTCTTCGGGCTGGTCCTCGCGGCCTCCCTCGCCTGGTCGGTGCACACGACCGCCACGGACCAGGCGTTCGCCTACTTCGACACCCGGGCCCGGCTGTGGGAGTTCGCCCTCGGGTCCCTGCTGGCCCTCGCGGTGCCGTACCTGCACCCGCCGCGCGCGGCGCGGGTGGTGCTGGGCTGGGCCGGGATGCTCAGCATGGTCTCGGTCGGGGTGCTGATCGACGTGCAGGGCGCCTTCCCCGGCTGGATCGCCCTGTGGCCGCTGCTCTCGGCGGCGGCGATCATCGTGGCCGGGCACTCCGGCTCACCCCTCGGCCTGGACCGGATCCTCGCCTCCCGGCCCCTGGTGCGGCTCGGGGACGCCTCCTACGCGCTGTACCTGGTGCACTGGCCGCTGCTGATCACCTACCTGGTGCTGCGGGACCGGCCCGTGGCCGGGCCGCGGTCGGGGGTCGCGATCATCCTGGTCTCCCTGCTGCTGGCGGTGGCCGCCACGAAGCTGGTGGAGCGCCCGTTCCAGCGGTGGGCGTGGCCGGAGCGGGACAAGCGGCGGCTGGCCGCGTCGGTGGCGGTGAGCCTGGCGCTCGTGGCGGTGCCGGTGCTGGTGTGGCAGCAGGCCGACGCACGGCGGGCGGCCGCGCTGGCGGAGGACGCCGCCCGCAACAACCCCGGGGCCGCGGTGCTGGACCCGGGCTTCGAGTTCCGGGGCGACCCGGACGCCCCCACCCTGCCCCTGGCCTCCGCGCTGGGCGACGAGTGGGTCGGGCTGCCCGAGCCCTGCTCCGGGGCGTTCGCCCCCGAGCAGGAGGTCCTCGAGCAGTACTGCCGCCAGACCCCGGCCCTGCCGGACCCCGAGCGGACGATCGCGGTGGTCGGCAACTCCCACATGGAGCAGTTCATGGGCGCGGTGATCCCCCTCGCGGAGGAGCGCAACTGGCAGCTCGTGGCCGTGCTGCAGCCGGGCTGCGCCTTCGCGGTGCGCCCGGAGGGGGACGCGTGCCACGAGGGCAACGACGCGGCGATCGAGTACGTGGAGCGGCTCGCCCCGGACGCGGTCATGACGACCTCGACCTACGCGGCCCGGATGGACGGTCCCGCCGAGGCCCTCGTCGGGGGGTTCCCGGAGCTGGTCGACCGCCTCACGGGCCAGGGCATCGACGTCGTCGGCTTCCGGGACAACCCCCGGTTCGACTTCAACCCCTACGAGTGCGCCGTGCGCCACGGCCAGGACGCCGACCGGTGCCGCGTGCCCGTCGAGCAAGTCCTGGCGCCCGTCAACCCTGCCGACGCCCTGCGGGACCGGAACGGCTTCGCCTCGCTCGACCTCACCGACCTCATCTGCCCGGAGGGACTGTGCCGTCCCGTGGTGGGCAACGTGCACGTCTTCTTCGACCCGCACCACCTCACGTGGACCTACGCGCGGACGATGGCGCCGGCCCTCGAGACCCGGCTCCCCGGCACGCTCCTCCAGGAGGTGTCCTCGTGAGCACGGTGCAGGCCGGCGCCCCGCGCCCGGACCCGGGGGCCGCCTCCCCGGACGGCCCCGGGGGCGTCGAGCCGGACACGGCCCGGCGGGTGGCCCGGTACTCGGGGTTCCGCCCCGAGGTGCAGGGGCTGCGGTTCGTCGCGGTGCTGCTCGTGGTGGTCTACCACGTGTTCCTCGGCCGGGTCTCCGGGGGCGTGGACGTGTTCCTGCTGATCTCCGCGTTCTTCCTCACCCTGTCCTTCGTGCGCAAGCTCGAGGCGGGAAGGCCCCTGGCCCTGGGGCGGTACTGGCTGCACGTGTTCAAGCGGCTGCTGCCGCTGGCGGTGCTCACGATCCTGGGCACCCTGGTGCTGGTGGAGCTGTTCTACCCGGGCTACGACGCCGGGCAGTGGCGCGCCGAGGCGCTGGCCTCGGTGTTCTACGCGGAGAACTGGGCGCTGGCGCTCAACGCGGTGGACTACTACGCCGCCGACCACTCGACCGCCTCGCCGTTCCAGCACTTCTGGTCCCTGTCGGTGCAGGGACAGGTGTTCCTGCTGTGGCCGCTGGTCTTCGCCGCGGCCTGGCTGATCTCCCGGCGGACCCGGTGGAGCCCCGTGCCGGTGCTGGCGGTCGTCTTCGGGGTGGTCTTCGCGGCCTCCCTGGCGTGGTCGGTGCACAGCACGGCCGTCCAGCAGGAGTTCGCCTACTTCGACACCCGCACCCGGCTGTGGGAGTTCGCCCTCGGGTCGCTGCTGGCCCTCGCGGTGCCCTGGCTGCGGCCCGGCCGCAGGGTGCGCGTGGTCCTGGGCTGGGCCGGGCTGGTGAGCATGGTCTCGGTGGGGGTGCTGGTCGACGTGCAGGGGGCGTTCCCCGGGTGGATCGCGCTGTGGCCGCTGCTCTCGGCGGCGGCGATCATCGTGGCCGGGCAGTCCGGGTCGCGCTTCGGGCTGGACCGGATCCTCGCCTCGGCGCCGCTGGTGCGGCTGGGGGACTCCGCCTACGCGCTGTACCTGATCCACTGGCCCGTGCTGATCACCTACCTCGTGCTGCGGGACCGGCCCATGGCCGGGCCGCGGTCGGGGGTCGCGATCGTGCTGGTCTGCCTGGTTCTCGCGGTGCTGGCCACCCGGCTGGTCGAGGACCCGCTCAAGCGCTGGGCCTGGCCCGAGCGGTCCCGGCTGCGGCTGGCCGCGGTGATCGTGGTGTGCGTGGCGGCGGTCGCGGTCCCGGTGACCGCGGCCCGGGTGGCCGAGGAGCGGCGGGCGGTGGAGATCGCGGCGTCGGCCGACCGCAACAACCCCGGGGCGGCGGCCCTGCTGCCGGGCTTCCGGTACGAGGGCGACCCGGACGCCGAGACCGTCCCCGTGATCACCGGGGAGCCGTACGCCAAGCCGTCGCTCGGCGAGCCCTGCCCGCCCGGCACGGGGGTCGGCGGGCGCTTCCGGCAGTGGTGCTTCGACACCGTCCCGAACCCCGAGCCCGCCGCCACGATGCTGGTGATCGGCAACAGCCACGTGCACCAGTGGATCCCCGCCGTCGAGCTCCTGGCCGAGCGCAACGACTGGCGGGTGGTCACCTACATCCGCGGCAACTGCCTGTACGCCCTGCCCGAGGAGCAGGTGGCCGACCACGAGGCGTGCGCGCGCTGGCTCGAGGGCGCCGACCCCGTGGTGGAGGCCGTGGACCCGGACCTGGTGCTGGTGCAGGGCACCCGCAGCACGGACGAGGACCAGGAGCAGTTCACCCCCGGGATGGAGCAGCGCATCCGCGGGCTGGCGGAGCGCGGCATCCAGGTCCTCGGCCTGCGAGACAACGCCCGGTTCGACTTCGTCCCCGCGCGCTGCGCCGCGGACCACGGGGCCGACGCCCCCGAGTGCGCCGCCTCCCACGTGATCCTGGGCCCGGACAGCCCGCTGGCCCCGGTGGCCGAGCTGCCGCGGGTCACGATGGTCGACATGGGGGACCTCATCTGCCCGGACGGCACCTGCGTCCCGGTCATCGGCAACGTGTTCACGTACTGGGACAACAACCACCTCACCGTCGAGTACGTGCGCAGCTTGGCGCCCCTGTTCGCGGAGCGCGTCGAGGAGGCCCTGCGCGCGGACGGGGCCGGGTTCCCCGCGGGGTCGTGAGCGCGGCCACAGCCGTCCGCCGGCCGGGACCCGGCCCGTAGAATGATCGCGACTCCCTCGAAGCTGAAAGGCCCCACCGTGTCGGATACCGCCGTCCCCACCGCCCTGTCCGAGGACCCGTTCGGGTTCACCGGGCTGACCTACGACGACGTGCTGCTGCTGCCCGGCAACACGGACGTCATCCCGTCCGAGGCGTCGACGCGCACCCGCCTGTCCCGGCGAATCGACCTGGAGGTGCCGCTGCTGTCCGCCGCCATGGACACCGTCACCGAGTCCTCGATGGCGATCGCGATGGCCCGCCAGGGCGGCATCGGCGTGATCCACCGCAACCTCTCGATCCAGGACCAGGCCGAGCACGTGGACCGGGTGAAGCGCAGCGAGTCCGGGATGATCACCGACCCCGTCACCATCTCCCCGGAGGCGACCCTCGAGGAGCTGGACCGGCTCTGCGGCTACTACCGGGTCTCCGGGCTGCCCGTCGTGGACGCCGAGCAGAAGCTGCTGGGGATCATCACCAACCGCGACACCCGGTACCTGCCGGAGAGCGAGTTCCCGCGGCGCCGGGTGCACGAGATCATGACGCCCATGCCGCTGATCACCGGCAAGGTCGGGATGGCGAAGGACGACGCGCACCGGCTCCTGGCGACCAACAAGATCGAGAAGCTGCCGCTCGTCGACGACGCCGGCCGGCTCACCGGCCTGATCACGATCAAGGACTTCACCAAGGCCGAGCAGTACCCCCACGCCACCAAGGACGACGAGGGCCGGCTGCGCGTCGGCGCCGCCGTCGGCTTCTTCGGCGACGGCTTCGAGCGGGCCATGACCCTCGTCGAGGCCGGCGTGGACGCCCTGTTCATCGACACCGCCAACGGGCACTCCCAGGGCGTGCTGGACATGATCGCCCGGCTCAAGGCGGAGACCGCCGCCGCGCACGTGGACGTCATCGGCGGGCAGGCGGCCACCCGCCACGGCGCGCAGGCCATCGTGGACGCCGGCGCGGACGCCGTGAAGGTGGGCGTGGGCCCCGGCTCGATCTGCACCACCCGCATCATCGCCGGCGTGGGCGTCCCCCAGATCACCGCCGTCAACGAGGCGGCGAAGGCGGCGATCCCGGCGGGCGTGCCCCTGATCGCCGACGGCGGCCTCCAGTACTCCGGCGACATCGGCAAGGCGCTCGTGGCCGGCGCGGACTCCGTGATGGTCGGGTCCCTGCTCGCGGGCTGCGACGAGTCCCCGGGCGAGCTGATCTTCGTCAACGGCAAGCAGTTCAAGACCTACCGGGGGATGGGCTCGCTGGGGGCCATGCAGTCCCGCGGCAAGAACACCTCCTACTCCAAGGACCGCTACTTCCAGGCCGACGTCGCCAGCGACGAGAAGCTCATCCCCGAGGGCATCGAGGGCCAGGTCCCGTACCGCGGCCCGCTCTCGGCCGTGGTCCACCAGCTCGACGGCGGCCTGCGCCAGACGATGTTCTACGTGGGCGCCCACACCGTCGAGGAGCTCAAGCACCAGGGCCGGTTCGTGCGGATCACGCCGGCCGGGCTCAAGGAGTCCCACCCGCACGACATCACGATGACCGTCGAGGCCCCCAACTACCAGCGCTGAGCGACCGTCCGCAGCACCGTTCGGAAAGGACACCATGAGCTACGACATCGAGATCGGCCGCTCCAAACGCGCCCGCCGCACCTTCTCCCTGGACGAGATCGCCCTCGTCCCCTCCCGCCGCACCCGCGACCCCCGGGACGTGTCCACGGACTGGCAGATCGACGCCTACCGGTTCTCCATCCCGTTCCTGGGCGCCCCGATGGACTCGGCGACGTCCCCGGAGACGGCCATCGCCCTCGGCCGCGCCGGGGGACTGGGCGTGCTGGACCTCGAGGGGCTGTGGACCCGCTACGAGGACCCGCAGCCGGTGCTCGACGAGATCGCGGCGCTCTCCGGCGAGGACGCCCCGGCGTCCACGCGCCGGATGCAGGAGCTCTACGAGGCGCCCGTCCAGCCGGAGCTGATCACGGCCCGGCTGGCGCAGATCCGCGAGGCGGGCGTCATCGTCGCCGGGTCCCTGACGCCGCAGCGCACGGTGGAGCACTACCGCACCGTCCTGGACGCCGGCGTGGACGTCTTCGTGATCCGCGGGACCACGGTCTCCGCGGAGCACGTCTCCCGCAACCAGGAGCCGCTGGACCTCAAGAAGTTCATCTACGACCTCGACGTCCCGGTCATCGTGGGCGGCGCCGCGGGCTACACGCCGGCGCTGCACCTCATGCGCACGGGCGCGGCCGGCGTGCTCGTGGGCTTCGGCGGCGGCGCGTCCATGCGCATCCAGAACACCCTGGGGATCCACGCGGCCATGGCCACGGCGATCTCC
The DNA here is from genome assembly GCF_020833785.1 of Kocuria sp. CCUG 69068. Classification (NCBI taxonomy): domain Bacteria; kingdom Bacillati; phylum Actinomycetota; class Actinomycetes; order Micrococcales; family Micrococcaceae; genus Kocuria; species Kocuria sp. CCUG 69068. The sequence goes on along the minus strand of NZ_PDDL01000052.1, from coordinate 7,683 downwards.
GACGTCGCGGCCGCCCGCCGGGACTACCTCGACGAGTCCGGCGGGCGCTACGTCCACGTCATCGCCGACGGCGGCGTGGGGGTCTCCGGGGACATCGTGAAGGCGCTCGCCATGGGCGCGGACGCCGTGATGCTCGGCACCGCGCTGGCCCGCACGGAGGAGGCGCCCGGGCAGGGCTGGCACTGGGGCGCGGAGGCCCACCACGGGCAGCTGCCGCGCGGGCTCCGCACCCGCGTGGGCACCGTGGGCCCCCTCGAGGAGGTGCTCTTCGGGCCGTCCCGCCACGTGGACGGCACCTCCAACCTCGTGGGAGCGCTGCGCCGCTCGATGGCCACCACCGGGTACCTGGAGCTCAAGGAGTTCCAGCGCGCCGAGGTGGTCATCCGCGGCTGACCCGCGACCGTCCCGCGGGGGCCAGTGCCGCGCCCCGCCGGCCCGGCACGGGCCCCCGCCGCAACTGGCGAACGCCCAGGAAGGCGCACTAGCCTTGACGGGTGCTCACGACCGCCCTGCGCCCCCGCTCGATCCTCGCCCTGATCGTGAGCCTCGGGCTGGCCGTGGGCTTCGTGCTGCTGAGCCAGTGGCAGCTGGAGTCCAGCGAGCAGTCCCGCACGGTCGCGGACCCCGCGAAGGACGTGGCCGTCCCGCTCACCGAGGCCGCCGAGGCCGGCGCCCCCGTGACCGCCGCGCAGGCCGACCAGCTCGTCACCGTCACCGGCGACTACCGGGACGGGTCCACCGTCCTGGTCCCGGGCCGGCTGCAGGACGGGACGGAGGGCTGGTGGGCCGTCACCGCCCTCGACGTCCCGGACACCGGGCAGCTGTGGCCGGACGCCGGCGGGGAGCTCACCCTCGCGGTGGCCCGCGGCTGGACCGCCGACCCCGCCGCCGTGCCGGAGGAGCCGGCGGGCGCCGTCGACGTCGTCGGCCGGTACCTGCCCGCCGAGGGCCCGGTGCCCGGCGCCGACCTGCCCGCGGGGCAGGTGGGCACGGTGTCCCCGGCGCAGCTCACCAACCGCTGGGACGCCCCGCTGTGGTCCGGGTACCTGGCCGCCTTCGCCGAGAACCCCGCGTCCGCGCCGTTCCAGCTCGCCGGGGACGGGACCCTCGCCCCGGACGCCGCGCTGCTGGGCCCGGGGCTGTCCCGGCTCGACATCGACCAGCAGCCCACGGACGAGTCCGTGAACCTGCTCAACCTCTTCTACGCGGTCGAGTGGGTGGTCTTCGCCGGGTTCGCCCTCTACATCTGGTGGCGGTTCGTGCGCGACGAGTGGCAGCGCGAGCAGAACCCCGAGGAGTACTTCTACTTCGAGGGCGAGTACTACTACGACGAGGCGGCCGGGCGCTACTACTACTACGACCCCGAGGCGGGGGAGTACTACTGGTTCGACGACCAGCCCGGCGCCCGGGCGGGCGAGCCCAGCACCCACGACAGGACCCAGGACAGGACCGGAGCCCACCATGACTGAACCCACGCAGCCGACCCCCGCCCCGAAGGACCGCACCGACGGGGTGCGGGTCTCCCTCCCGCCGGACGCCCGCCCCGCGGAGGCGGCGTCCCCGGGCCGCGTCCCGCGCCGGGCGGCCGCCCTGCAGCCGCGCCGCCGCTTCGGGGGCACCGAGGCCCAGATCCGCGGGGCCCTGGGCTTCTACATGGTCTGTGCGTGGATCTCCGGGACCTTCCTGCTCCTGCTCGTGGCCGAGATGATCACCCGCTACGGACTGGGCTACGACCTCGTCGCGGGCGGCACCGACCGGGCCACGGGGGAGACCGTGGCCCTCGGCTGGCAGGACCTCGAGCTCGAGAACCTCGCGGGCGGGGTCAACATCTCCACGTGGATCCTCATCGTGCACGGCTGGTTCTACGTGGTCTACCTCATCTCCTGCTTCCGGATCTGGACGCTCATGCGCTGGCCCTTCCCGCAGCTCGTGGTGATGGCCCTGGGCGGCGTGGTGCCGTTCCTGTCCTTCGTGGTGGAGCGCAAGATCCACGCCTCCACCACCGCCGAGCTGCGCGCCAACCCGAAGGCCGCGAAGCGGTACTGAGCCCTCCCCGCGCCTGGCCTAGGATGGAGGGCGTGACCGAAACAGCTGAGACCCGCACCGATCTGGAGCAGCGCCCGGTCCTGGTGGTCGACTACGGCGCGCAGTACGCGCAGCTGATCGCCCGCCGGGTCCGCGAGGCCAGTGTCTATTCCGAGATCGTCCCCCACACCTGGTCGACCGAGCAGATCCTCGCCAAGAACCCGGCGGCGATCATCCTCTCGGGCGGCCCCTCCTCCGTCTACGCCGAGGACGCACCGCAGCAGGACGCGGCGCTCTTCGAGGCCGGGGTGCCCGTCCTGGGCATCTGCTACGGCTTCCAGGCCATGGCGCAGGCCCTCGGCGGGACCGTCGCGCACACCGGCGCCCGCGAGTACGGGGCCACCACCGCCACCGCCGTCGGCGGCCCCACGGCCTCCATCCTGGAGGGCTCCCCGGGCACCCAGACCGTGTGGATGAGCCACGGCGACTCGGTCGTCGAGGCCCCCGCCGGCTTCGAGGTGCTCGCCTCCACGGAGACCACCCCGGTGGCCGCGTTCGCCGACGACGCCCGCCGGCTCTACGGCGTGCAGTGGCACCCGGAGGTCAAGCACTCCGTGCACGGGCAGCAGGTGCTCGAGCACTTCCTCTTCGACGGCGCCCGGGTCGAGCCCACCTGGTCGACCGGCAACATCATCGAGGAGCACGTCCAGCGGATCCGCGCGCAGGTCGGCTCCGCGTCCGTGATCTGCGGTCTCTCCGGCGGCGTGGACTCCGCCGTGGCCGCCGCCCTGGTCCAGCGGGCCGTGGGCGACCAGCTCACCTGCGTGTTCGTGGACCACGGGCTGCTGCGCGAGGGCGAGGCCGAGCAGGTCGAGCAGGACTTCGTGGCCGCGACCGGCGTCAACCTCTACGTGGCCGAGGAGAAGGAGCGCTTCCTCACCGCGCTCGCCGGCGTCACCGACCCCGAGCAGAAGCGCAAGATCATCGGCCGGGAGTTCATCCGCTCCTTCGAGGCCGCCGCGGAGGAGGTCGCCAAGACCGCCGCCCAGGAGGGCGAGCCCGTGCGCTTCCTCGTCCAGGGCACCCTCTACCCCGACGTGGTGGAGTCCGGCGGCGGGGAGGGCGCCGCCAACATCAAGAGCCACCACAACGTGGGCGGGCTGCCCGAGGACCTGCAGTTCGAGCTCGTGGAGCCGCTGCGCACGCTGTTCAAGGACGAGGTCCGCGCCGTGGGGCGCGAGCTCGGCCTGCCCCACGAGATCGTGGGCCGCCAGCCGTTCCCCGGCCCCGGGCTGGGCATCCGCATCATCGGGGAGATCACGGAGGCCAACCTCGCGGTCCTGCGCCGCGCCGACGCCATCGCCCGCGAGGAGCTGACCCGCGCCGGGCTCGACGACGAGGTGTGGCAGATGCCGGTCGTGCTCCTGGCGGACGTGCGCTCGGTGGGCGTGCAGGGCGACGGCCGCACGTACGGGCACCCCATCGTGCTGCGTCCCGTGTCCAGCGAGGACGCGATGACCGCCGACTGGTCGCGCCTGCCCTACGACCTGCTGGCCCGCGTCTCCAACCGCATCACCAACGAGGTCGAAGAGGTCAACCGGGTGGTCCTGGACGTCACGTCCAAGCCCCCGGGCACCATCGAGTGGGAGTAGGCCCGGGGGCGGGCCCAGGGCCCGCCCCGCACGGGCGGTACACGAGCAGCCGGGGTCGAGCGGTCCGCACGGACCGCTCGACCCGTGCGTGAGCGGTGCCCGGCCCCCGGGCCGAGGCGCAGGAGGAGAACCATGTCGATCGGAGCCGACCGCACCCCCCAGGAGTCGGACACCTCCCGGGCGCAGCCCCCGCGCGTCTCGCTGCAGCCCTGGACCCGCCAGATGGACGCCTACACCGGCCCGGACACGCTGCTGGACTTCAACCAGGTCGACAACGTCTGCATCGACCTCACCGAGGCGAACTCCTCGGGGCAGGCCCAGCTGCTCATGGGCCGCCCCACCCGCCTGTCCACGATCGTGCACGACCCCGAGGCCTACGGGCACGCCGTGCGCGCGGCCCGGTCCCTGCGCACCAAGACCCACGAACTGTCGGTCAACCACGGGCTGGACGCCGCGTACCTCGCCGCCGGCACCGCGTCCTGGCTCGCCCGGCCCCGGGGCTCCGACCCGACCGGCGCCGGACAGCGCCGCTGGATCGCCCCCGTCCTGCTCGCGCCCCTCGCCCTGAAGCCTCGCCCGGACCTCGACGACTTCGAGCTCCAGCTCGTCGGCCCCGCCCGGCTCAACCCCGCCATGGTCCGCCGGCTGGCCGCGGACCACGGCGTGGACCTGACCTCCGGCGAGCTCGCCCGCCTCGCCTACGGCACCCGGCGGCTCGACCCGGCCCCCGCCCTCGAGACCCTGCGCACCCTCGCCGGGGCGGTGCCCGGGATGCACGTCGAGCACAAGCTGCTCGTCTCCACGTTCGCCGATCTGCACGACCGGCCCGCCGACCTGTCGGTCGTGGCCCGCACCGCGGTGGTCCGGGACCTCGCCCGGCTCAAGGACTCCGCGGTCGGACGGATCCCCCAGGTCGAGGAGATCACGGACGACGCGCCCCCGCTCGACCAGCGCGACCCCGCCGACGAGCTCCTCCTGCTCGACGCCGACGGCCCCCAGCAGGAGGTCCTCGACCTCGCCGCCCAGGGCCACTCCTTCGTGGTGACCGCGGCCCCCGGCACCGGGCAGCTCGACACCGCCGTCAACACGGTGGGCACCCTCGTGGCCGCCGGCCGCACCGTCCTGGTCCTGGGCGAGCGGCGCACCACGCTCGCCGCGTTCGGGCGGCGGATGGACGGGCTGGGCCTGGGCACCGCCGTCCTGCCGCTGTCCTCCCAGCTCAGCGACGCCGACGTGGCCCAGCAGCTCGTCCGGGCGGTGGCCCGCAACGAGCGCGCCGAGCGCCCGGACCTCGCCGAGCTGCACGAGACGCTGCGCACCAGCCGGGACCAGCTCGCCGAGCACGTGCGGTCCCTGCACACCGTGCGGCCCCGGTGGTCCGTCTCCCCGTACCGGGCCGTGCAGGCGCTCGCCGAGCTGACCTCCCGCCGGCCGGCGCCCGCCACGGCCGTGCGGTTCCCGCGCTCCGTGCTCGACGCGGTCACGGAGCGCGGCGACGCCGTCGCCCGGCTCGAGCGCGCCGCCGAGCTCGGGGCCTTCGACGCCGGGACCCTGGCCGGGCCCTGGACCGGGGCGCGCCTGGTCAACGAGGACGAGGCCCGGCAGGCGCACCGGCTGGCCCAGTCCCTGCTCCTGGAGCTCACCACCCTCGAGACCGGGATGCGGCACGTCCTGGCCACCAGCGGGCTGCGCGGCGGCACGACCGTGCCCGAGTGGGGCCGGCAGCTGCGGCTGCTGCAGGAGGTCCAGGACTCCCTGACCTGCTTCACGCCCGACATCTACGACCGGCCCGTGACGGACCTGGTCGCCGCGACCGCCGGGTCCGGCTGGCGGCGGGAGCACGGGATCGAGATGACCGGGCTGCAGCGCTCACGGCTGCGCAAGGCCGCGAAGGAGTACATCCGGCACGGGGTGCACCTCTCGGACCTGCACGCCGCCCTGCTGCGCGTGCAGTCGGAGCGGGAGCGGTGGCGGGAGTGGGCCACCTCGTCCACGCACCCGGTCGTCTCCGAGCGGGTCGAGGAGCTCGCGGCCGTGCAGGCCCGCTTCGTGGAGGACCTCGAGGGCCTGGCCATCGCCCTCGAGGGCTCGTCCACCGGCGCCGACCTCCTGGGGCTGCCGATCGACCGGCTGCGCGAGACCCTGGACGGGCTCATCAACGACGAGGAGAACCTCGCCGTGCTGCCCGAGCGCACCGTCCTGCTCGACGAGCTGCGCGGCCAGGGCCTCGGCGAGCTCGTGGACGACCTCGTGCGGCGCACCGTGCCCCGCGCGGAGGTCTCCGGGGAGTTCGACCTCGCGTGGTGGCAGTCCACGCTCGAGGCCATGATCACCGGCGACGACTTCCTGGCGATGCCGGAGGGGCACACCCTGCGCAAGGTGGAGTCCGTGTTCCGCCGCGCCGACGCGGCGCACGTGGCCTCCGGGGCCGGCCGGCTCCTCTGGGAGCTCGCCGACCGCTGGCAGCGCACCGTCCGGCGCTCCCCGCGCGCGGCGGCCGCCCTGCGCCGCATGCTCCGGGCGGGGGCCGCCCCGCTCGAGGAGGTCAGCGCCTCGGCGGGCGAGCTGATCGGCTCGCTGGTGCCCGTCTGGACGGCCAGCCCCCTGGTGCTCTCCGCGGCGCTGCCCGAGGACCACGACTTCGACGCCGTGGTGGTGCTGGACGCCGAGAGCTCCCCGCTCGCGGCGGTGCTGCCGGCGCTGACCCGGTGCCGGCAGGTCATCGCGTTCGGGGACCCGCACCTGGGCCGCCCGCAGCCGTTCACGGTGGCGCCCACCGCGGTGCCCGCCCCGGGCGCCCAGCCGGTGGTCGAGGTGGACAGCGCCTTCGACGCCCTCTCCCGCGTGGTGCCGGAGCGGACGCTGCGGACCGTGTACCGGTCCATGGACGAGCAGGTCTTCCGCCACCTCAACGAGCAGTTCTACGGCGGGCGCCTGAGCAGGCTCCCGCACGGTGAGTCCGTCACCGGGGCCACCCCCGTCCTCGACGTCGAGTACGTCCCGGACGGCGTGGGCGCCCTGACCGCCGGGATCGAGGGCATCCAGGCGCCCGCCGCCGAGGTGCGGCGCGTCGTGGAGCTCGTCTTCGAGCACGCCGCGCGCCACCCGCGCCGGTCCCTGGCCGTGGTCACGGCCAGCGCGGTGCACGCCGCGCGGATCGCGCAGGCCGTCCGGCAGCGGATGCGCGAGGAGCCCGCCGCCGCGGCCTTCTTCGCCCCGGGCCCCGAGTCCTTCCGGGTGGTCGACCTGCACCGGGCGGCGGGCATCGTGCGGGACACCGTCATCTTCTCGCTGGGCTTCGGCAAGACGGCCAACGGGCGCACCGTGCCGTACCTCGGGGCGCTGTCGGAGCGGCACGGCCGCCAGCACTTCGTGCTCGGCATGACCCGGGCCCGCCACAGCACCCGCATCGTGACCTCCCTGCACCCGGGGGAGATGGAGGGAAAGGGCCTCCAGCACGGCGCGCGGGACTTCGCCCGTGTGCTCGCCGCGCACCTCGGCGGCCTGCCGCCGGGGGAGGAGGAGGCCCGGGACACCCACGACGACGCCCTGGTGGTCGACCTCGCCCGCCGGCTGGTGGAGCGCGGTGCCTCGGTGCGGCTGGACTACGCGGGCGTCCTCGACCTGGTTGCCTGGGCCGGCACGGAGTCGCTGTCCGCGGGGGCCGTGGTCCCGGGCCGCACCCGTGCCGAGGGCCGGCCGCTGCGGATCCCCGTGGCCGGGCAGTCCGACGGCTCGCCGGAGAACGCCGCCCTGTCCGTGCGGGAGCGCTCGCGGCTGCGGCCCCAGCAGCTCGAGCGCACCGGCTGGAACTACCTCACGTTGTGGACCATCGAGGTCTTCACCGACCCGGACACCGTCGCCGAGCTGATCCGGCGCTATCTCGGCCTGCCCGCCGCCCCGCAGCGGGGTGACCGTGCCGGCTGAGCCGGGCCCGGCGTCCGGCGGGGACCCCGGGCCCGCCGAGCCGGACCGCGCCCCCCGGCGGGACGTGCCCGCCGCCCCG
>NZ_PDDL01000051.1:0-26252 GCF_020833785.1 Kocuria sp. CCUG 69068 | reverse complement strand
CGCGCGGGCGGCCGACGACCACGGGGGCCGGCAGCACCTGCCGCCGGCGGCGCACGCGCAGCCGCAGCGCCTCCAGGAGGACCACGGCCGCGACCTCGCCGTGGCGCATGAGCACGTAGGAGGCCAGTGCGGCGAGCGCGTGGGCGACGAGCATGGCGGTTCCGCCGTGCTCGGCGTGGGACTGGACCTCCAGCACCAGGGCGGGGCCGGGCGCACCCCCCGTGGCGCCGTGCTGCGCGGCGTGGTCCAGGGAGGGGTGGGCGGCGTGGGCGACCGTGCCGGCACCGCCGGAGGCCGCGAACAGGGCGTGCAGCACGGACTGGCTGAGCAGCACGCCCAGCAGCAGGGACGACCGCGAGAGCACCCGGCCGGCCAGGGCCATGCACAGCGGCCCGGACAAGGCTAGCGAGAGGAGCACGAGCACGACGGGCGGGGCCTGCCCGCCGGCGGCCGCGTGGGAGAGAGCGGCGGCGGAGGTGGCGATGGCCGCTCCGGCCCAGCCGCGGGCGAGGCGCCGTGCACGTGGGCTCACGCCGCACCTCCCGTCTGGATCGCCGGCCGCTCGGCCCGGTGGTCCCATTATGCGCGCCGCACCCGGCGCCGGACCAATTGCGGTGCCGGGGGCCGCGCTGCCGGTCGTGTCCGCGGCGCGGGGCCCGGGCACGCCGAAGGGGCGGCCCCGGTGCGGGGCCGCCCCTTCGGACGAAGCCATGGGACGGGGTCCGGAACGGACCCGCGGGTGTCCTTACTTCTTGGACACGGCCGCCTTGAGCTTGGAACCAGCGGTCAGCTTGACGCCGTGGCCGGCCGGGATCTCGATGGTCTCGCCGGTCTGCGGGTTGCGACCGGTGCGGGCGGCACGGTCGGTGCGCTCGACGGCCAGCCAGCCCGGGATGGTGATCTTCTCACCGGCGGAGACGGACTCCTCGAAGACCTGGAACATCGCGTCCAGGACGCCGTTCACGGCGGCGTTGGTGGTGCCGGCCTTCTCGGCGACCTCTGCGACGAGTTCACTGCGGTTCTTAGCCATGTTCATGTCCTCCTGGACTTGGGGTCGTGGGGAAGCGCGGCACGGGGGACCGATCGCGCTCCTGCGTCAGAAATTACCAGCTGGACTTGGTGATGCCGGGCAGTTCGCCGCGGTGAGCCATGTCGCGGAACCGGACGCGGGAGATGCCGAACTTCTGGAGGGTGCCGCGGGGGCGGCCGTCGATCTGGTCCCGGTTGCGCAGCCGGACCGGGGAGGCGTCCCGGGGCAGCTTCTGCAGGCCCAGGCGGGCCTCCTCGCGGGCCTCGTCGGTGGCGTTCTCGTCGACGAGGGTCTTCTTGAGCTCGGCACGCTTCGCGGCGTAGCGCTCGACGACGACCTTGCGCTGCTCGTTCTTGGCGATCTTGGACTTCTTGGCCATGGATTCAGCGCTCCTCGCGGAAATCGACGTGCTTGCGGACGACCGGGTCGTACTTCTTGAGCACCATGCGGTCCGGGTCGTTGCGGCGGTTCTTGCGGGTCACGTAGGTGAAACCGGTGCCGGCGGTGGACTTCAGCTTGATGATGGGACGAACGTCCTTGTCCTTGGCCATGCTAGATCTTCTCCCCACGTGCGAGAATGTCGGTCACGACGGAATCGATGCCACGGGCGTCGATGACCTTGATGCCCTTGGCGCTGACGTTGAGCGTCACGCTGCGGCGCAGCGACGGCACCCAGTACCGCTTCTTCTGGATGTTCGGGTCGAACCGGCGCTTGGTACGGCGGTGCGAGTGCGAAATGCTGTGCCCAAAGCCCGGCTGAGCTCCGGTCACCTGGCAGTGCGCTGCCATAGTGTTCTCCTCCAATGTTGACGAAATGACGGCACGCAGTGGGTGCCGCAGTTGATCACTCAGCTGCGGCAACGAGCGTCCCGCCACCTTCAGAATTGCCACCGTTCGCCAACCGGGCCCTCTCGTAAGGCCCGCGGCCGGAACCGGCGAAGGCCTCGCCACGATGAAGACGGTGAAGATCAAGGTGCCGGAAGGTGGACTCCACCACACGACAGCCTTGAAGTCTAGGCCCGGACGGACTTCCCCGCAACCTGACGTCAGGTGTGACCAGCTTCGGGTCAGTCTACCGGCTCCCCGGACCCCCGCAAACCGGGGGACTCCCTGCTCAGCCGCACCGGGCGGGGGCCGACGGCTCCGCGGGGGCCGCGGGACCGGCGGGGAGCACCGGGCGCGGGAGCAGCGTCGTGTACCCGGGGTGGCGGGCGGCGACCGCGTCCCCGGAGGAGGTCCCGCGCAGCCGCCGCCCGACCCAGGGCAGCAGGTACTCGCGGGCCCAGAGGAGGTCCTCCTTCAGCACCCCCGGGCTCGCCGTGACCGGCAGCCGGTCGGTGGGCGGCAGCTCCAGGGCGTGCTCCACGCCCAGCAGCTCGAGCACCCGGGCGGCCACGCGGGTGTGCCCCGCGGTCGACATGTGCAGCCGGTCCACCGCCCAGTAGCGCCAGTCCTGCAGGGTGCGCATCCGCCAGTAGTCGAGGACCAGGCACCCGTGCCGGTCGGCGATCTCCCGGACGTGCTCGTTGTAGAGCGCCTGCCGGGGGCGGGTCCAGGACGTGGGGGCGTCCCGGCCGGGGTCGAAGGCCGTGAACAGCACCACCTGGGCGCCGGAGCCCCGCAGCCGGGCGACCGCCTGCTCGTAGACCCCCATGAGGGCGTCCACGTCCGCGCGGGGGCGCAGCAGGTCGTTGCCCCCGGCGTAGAGGCTCACCAGGGTCGGCTCCAGGGCCAGGCACGCCTCGAGCTGCTCCTCGACGATCCCGCGGAGCAGCCGCCCCCGGACCGCGAGGTTCGCGTAGCGGGTGTCCGGGTGGGCCGCGGTCAGCTGCTCGGCCACGAGGTCGGCCCAGCCGCGCACCCCGTTGGGGCGGGCGGGGTCGGGGTCGCCCACGCCCTCGGTCATGGAGTCGCCGAGGGCCACGTAGCGGATGGGCGGTGCGAGCGGCACGGTGGCCGGGCGGGGCGTCGTCGGCTCCGTCATGCGGTGCTTCCTCCGTTCGGGGCAGGGGGGTGCTGCGGGTGGGGCCGCGGGGGCGTGGTCAGGGCGCCGTGCGGTCGGTGTGCTCGGGCTGCCCCGGCTCCCCCACGGACCGGAGGCGGGAGCGGTTGCCGAGCGCCTCGTTGACGGCGCGCACCAGGGAGTTCGCCCGCGCGTTGTCCGGCAGCTGCTCGATCAGCACCGGGTTGCCCGCGGAGTCGGCCAGGGGCACGCGCCAGTTCGGGTACTCGTCCCCCGTGCCCGGCTGGTTCTGCATCCGGCGCTCGCCGACGGCGTCCACGAGGGAGACGTTGAACAGCAGCGCCGGGGACTGGGCGAGGTAGCGGTGCAGCGCCTCGACCAGGCCCTGCTCGTCCGTGGCGTCCCCGTCGGGGAGCAGCCCGTCCGCGGCGACGGCCGCGAAGAACGTGTCGAGCTGCCGGCGGGCCTCGGCCCGCTCCTCCTCCACGGGCCGGGCCAGCAGGCCCAGCTCCTGGCGCACGTCCACCTGCACGCCCTCCAGGAATCCCGCCGTGGGCGGGAAGTCGTGGGTGCTGACCGAGGCCATGCTCAGCTCCCGGTACTGCGCCGGGGGGAGCGGCTCGTCGCCGTCCACCTCGAACCACAGGATCGAGGTGCCCAGCACGCCGCGCTCCGCGAGGTACTCCCGCACCCACGGCTCGAGGGTGCCCAGGTCCTCCCCGACCACCACCGCCCCGGCGAGCTCCGCCTCGAGCGCGAGGATGCCGACCATCGCCTCGTGGTCGTAGTAGACGTAGGCGCCCTCCGAGGCCTCCTGGCCGTCCGGGATCCACCACAGCCGGAACAGGCCGAGGACGTGGTCCACCCGGATGCCGCCGGCGTGCCGGAAGATCGTGCGCAGCATGTCCCGCCAGGGCAGGTAGCCGGCCTCGGCCAGGCGCTCCGGGTGCCACGTGGGCTGGGACCAGTTCTGGCCCTTCTGGTTGTACATGTCCGCGGGCGCGCCCACGCTGACGCCCAGGGCCAGCACGTCCTGGAGCGTCCACGCGTCGGCGCCCTGCTTGTGCACGCCCACGGCGAGGTCGTGGATCACGCCGATGTCCATCCCGGCCAGGTGCGCCGCGCGCTGGGCGGCCTCGAGCTGCTCGTCCAGCAGCCACTGCATCCACACGTGGAAGTCGATCCGGTCGGACAGCCGGGTCCGCGCCTCCACCGCGTACGGGGCGTCGGGGCGCGCCGCGGCGTCGTCCCACTCGGGGGCGTCCTCGCCGAGCTCCTCCCGCAGCGCGCACCACAGGCCGAAGTCCTGCAGGCCCTGCCCGCCCTCGGCCACGAACCGGCGCAGCTGCTGCTGGCGGTGCGGGGAGCGGCGGACGGTGAACAGCAGCTCGAGGCTCTTCAGCTTGGCCGCGTACGCCCTGTCCCGGTCGATGGTGCTGGTGTCGAGGTTGTCCTTGCGCTGGATGGCGGCCAGCGTGTTGACCACCTCGAGGTCGCCCGGGCGCAGGTAGGCGTACTCGGGGACCTCGGCGATGCGCAGGTAGAGGGGGTTGAAGAAGCGGCGGCTGGTCGGCAGGTACGGCGAGGGCTCCACCGGCGGTGCGGGCTCGGCGGCGTGCAGCGGGTTGACCAGCAGGTAGTCCGCCCCCTGCTCGCCCGAGATCGCGGCGAGGCTCGCGAGGTCCGAGGCGTCGCCCACGCCCCACGAGCGCCCGGAGGTCACCGAGTAGATCTGCGCCATGTAGCCCCAGCGGTGCCGGCCGTGCAGCCGGTCGGTGCTGGCGAGGTGCCGCGGGGTCACGGCCAGCGGCGTCGTGACCGCGCGTCCGCCGTCGACCTCGGGGCACTCGGCGCGGACCTCGTACCAGCCCACGGCGAGGCCCTCGGGCACCTCGAAGGTGGCCTGGCCGGTGAGGACGCCGTCCACGTCCCGCGGGGAGCGCCAGTTGTCGACCTGGGGGGCGGTGGTCCGGGCGCCGCCCTCCGCCACGAGGGTCACGCGGACGGTGGAGCCGTGCGGGACGTGCACGGCGAAGCGGGTGCGCTCCCCCGCGACGGCGACGACCACGGGCGGCAGGACCCGCCGCCAGGGCGCCAGCTCCCGCTGGGCGAGGCACGCCTCGATCGCGGCGTCGTCCCCGGCGTCCGCGCCCAGCGCGTCGAGCACGGCGCGCAGCGTCGGCTCCGGGACCTCCCGCTCCTGTCCGTCGAACCCGGAGTAGGTCGTGGAGACCCGGTAGGCCTCGGCGAGCCGGCGCAGCGCGCCGTCGGTGGTGGTGGTGTGGGCCATGGACCCCACTCTAACCACCGGCGCGGCCGGAGCCGCAGGCTGCTGATGATCCGGGCGGCTACGCCAGGGTGCGGGCGACGTCGACGACGAAGCGGTACCGCACGTCCGAGGCGACCACCCGGTCGTAGGCGGCGTCGACGTCGTCGGCGCCGATCAGCTCGATCTCGGCCTCCACGCCGTGCTCGGCGCAGAAGTCCAGCATCTCCTGCGTCTGCGGGATCCCGCCGACCATCGACCCGGTGAGCACGCGCTGGGGGCCGATCAGGGCGCCCGGGCGGACGCTGTACGGCTCGGTGGGCAGCCCCACGGAGCACAGCACGCCGTCGACCCGCAGCAGGGACAGGTACTGCTCGACGGGCAGGTCCGCGGAGACGGTGTTGAGGATCAGGTCGAAGCGGCCCTTGTTGCGCTCGAAGGTCTCGGGGTCCTTCGTGGCCCAGTAGTCGGTCGCGCCGAAGGCCAGGCCGTCCTCCTGCTTGGACAGGCTCTGGCTCAGGACGGTGACCTCGGCGCCCATGGCGGCGGCGATCTTCACGGCGACGTGGCCGAGCCCGCCCATGCCCAGGACGGCCACCCGCCGGCCCGGTCCGGCGCCCCAGCGCCTGAACGGGGCGTACGTGGTGATCCCGGCGCACAGCAGCGGGGCGGCCCGGGCGGGGTCGAGCGCCTCGGGGACGCGCAGGACGAACCGCTCGTCGACCATGATCCCGCCGCTGTAGCCGCCCCGGGTGGGGGTGCCGTCGGCCTGGGGCGTGTTGTAGGTGGCGGTCACGCCCTCCGTGCAGAACTGCTCCTGGCCGCCGGTGCAGTACTCGCAGCGACCGCAGGAGTCGACGAAGCAGCCGACGCCCACCGTGTCGCCGGGGGCGAAGCCGGTCACGGACTCCCCGACCGCGCGGACGCGGCCGACGATCTCGTGCCCCGGGGTGACGGGGTAGTGCGTGCCGCCCCACTCGTCGCGCGCGACGTGGATGTCGGAGTGGCAGATGCCGGCGAAGTGGATGTCGATCTCGACGTCGCCCGGGCCGACCGGGCGACGCTCGATCGTGGTACGGCGGAAGCCCGAGTCGGCGGAGACGGCCTCGAGGGCGGGGACGGTGGTCATGGGGTGCTCCTGTCGTGGTGCGGATGACGCCCGGCGGGGGTCGCCGGGCGGTGGTCGTGGGGTCCGGGGGCGTGCGGCCGGCGGGACGGCCGGCGCCGGGACGGTGCGCTCACCAGGCGTGGGCGACGAGCTCGTAGGACCGGGCGCGCACCTCGGGGTCGTGGGCGTAGCTGTTGAGCATCAGCTCGTCGGCCCGGGTGAGCTCGACGATCTGCTCGAGATCGGCGACCACCCGCTCGGGCGTGCCGACCGCCGAGACGGCGAGGTGCTCCTGCACCATGCCCGCCTCCGCCGCGGTGAGCTCCACGCGCTCGACGGGCGGCTGGAGCGGCCGGCGGTCGTTGCGGGCGATCCCGCGCACCAGCAGCTGGTGGGTGCTGAACTGGCGCCGCGCCTCCTCGTCGGTGTCGGCGGCGAGGATGTTCGCCGCGACCATCACGTGCGGGCGCTCGACCGTGGCGGTCGGGGCCTGCGCGTCGAAGCGCTGCCGGTACAGGGCGATGGCGTCCATGATCCTGGCCGGGGCGAAGTGGGAGGCGAACGCGTAGGGCAGGCCGAGCCGGGCTGCGACCTCCGCGCCGCCCGTCGACGAGCCGAGGATCCACAGGGGAACGTCAGTGTCCCGGGCCACGGGCGCCCGGACGACCTCCTGCTCCTGCCCGCCGAACAGCCGCACCAGACGGCGCACGTCGGCCTCGAAGGTGTCGTGGCCGGCGTGGCCCCGCCGCAGCTCCAGGGCGGTGCGCATGTCGGTGCCGGGCGCCCGGCCCAGGCCCAGCTCCACGCGGCCGGGGTAGAGGTTGGCGAGCGTGCCGAAGGCCTCGGCCACGGTCAGCGGCACGTGGTTGGGCAGCATGATCCCGCCGGAGCCCACGCTGAGGCGCTCCGTGGCGGCGAGCGCCTGCCCGACGAGCACCGCCGTGGCGGAGGACGCGAACGCCTCCGTGTTGTGGTGCTCGGCGTACCACAGGCGCCGGTAGCCGGAGGCGTCGAGCCGGCGGGCGAGGTCCAGCGCCTCGCGGAGGGCGTCCGCGGTGGAGCGGCCCTCCGAGAGGGGCACGAGGTCGAGGGCGGACAGCGGGACGCGGGGCGTGGCGGGCAAGGGCGGGGCTTCTTCCGTCGGGGATGGCACGAAGGGGTTCGGTGGCGGCAACACCCCCGGCCGGGGTGCTTATTCCGGGCGTCCTCCCGGGCGTTGTCCTGCTCACACCCCCGCCCCGGACGGCGCCCGGTGGGGCACCATGGGAGCATGACGTCCTTCCCCGCCCCCACGCCGTCGCCGCCCACGTCCTCCCCCGAGCTGCCGGCGCCCGCCCCCGGGTGGGCCCCGGCGTGCGTGGTCTTCGACTGCGACGGCATCCTCATGGACACGGAGGCGAACTGGGCCCGGGTCCAGCGCGCCGTCTCGGAGCGCTACGGGCTCGAGTTCACCGAGGCGATGGAGCGCCGGATGATGGGCTGGTCCGCGGCGGACGTCGCCACGGCGATCGCCGAAGCCGCCCGGGCCGACCGCGCCGCGGTCCACGCAGACGTGCTGCGCACCGAGGAGGAGACGCTGACCGGGCACATCGTGCCCCTGCCGGGCGCGCTCGAGACGGTGCGCGCGTTCGCCGAGCGGCTGCCCGTGGCCGTGGCCAGCAACTCCACGAGCACGATCCTCGGCGTGAAGCTGGAGGAGGCCGGCTTCGCCCCCCACCTCAGCACCTGGGTCTCCTCCGAGGACGTGCCGCGCGGCAAGCCGGCCCCGGACATCTACACCGAGGCGGTGCGGCGGCTGGGCTTCGCCCCGGGTGAGGCCCTGGCCGTGGAGGACTCCGTGGTGGGCGCGACCTCGGCCGTGGCGGCGGGACTGGTGGTCGTGGCCGTGCCGTCCGTCCCGGACGGGGACCCCGTGCCCGCCCACCACCGGGCCGCGACGCTGACGGACCCCGCGTTCCGGGAGCTCATGACCCGCTGGCTGGGCTGAGCCGGGCGCCCGGAGCGCTCAGCGGTTCCAGAGACCGTAGGTCTGCGCCAGCTCGGAGACCTTGCGGGCCCGGGCCAGGCGGGGCAGATAGCTGCCGTCGCCCACCACGTGCCCGGAGTCGTGCTGCGTGATGAGCTCGCGGGCCCAGGTGATCTCCTGCTCGCTCGGAGCGAGGTGGCGGTTGATCCCGTCGGTCTGCTGCGGGTCCAGGCACAGCTTGCCCGTCATGCCCATGGACTGTGTCACGGCGCACGCCTCGGCGAGGCCCTCCTCGGAGGCGCCCAGGGTCGGCCCGTCGATGGGACCGGGCAGCTCCCCCACCCGGGAGGCCACCACGAGGCTCGAGCGCGCGAACGCGAGCGCCAGGGGGTCCGCGCTGACGCCGGTGTCCCGGCGGAAGTCGCCGACCCCGAAGGCGAGCCGGAACACGCCCGGGGCGCGGGCGATGTCGTTGGCGTTCATGATCCCCACCGCCGACTCGATGAGCGCCACCACGGGGGTGCCGGCCGGGGCCATCATGGCCGTCTTGGTGATGTGGTCGGGGTGCTCCGTCTTGGCCAGCATGATCCCGCGCAGGTGGCCGACCCGGCTGAGCGCGGCGAGGTCCTGCTCCCAGTACGGCGTGGTGATGTCGTTGATCCGCACCCACGCGCTCGCCCCGGCCTCGAAGGCCTCGACGACGTTCTGCCGGGCCTGGTCCTTGCCCTCGGCGGGAATGGCGTCCTCGATGTCGAAGACCACGGAGTCCGCCTCGGAGGCGAGGGCCGCGGGGAAGACGGACGGGTCGGCGGCCGAGGTGAGCAGCCAGGAGCGGGACAGGCGGGCGGGCAGCGCGGCGGCGCGCTGGTTGCGGTAGGGGGCCACGTGAGGGTCCTTTCCGGGAGGAGGTCAGCGGGGACGGGAGACCCCTGGGCACCCGTCCCCGTGAACGGGCCCGGGCCGTAGGAGCTGTCCAGTCTAGGCCGCGCGCCGATCCGGCGGAACGCTCAGACGGTCAGGGGCGTGTGACGTCCGTCAACCCGCTCCTCCGGCCGGACAGGGCCCGGCGCGGTCCCCGCCCCGAAGGGCGAGCCGCCGAGGGCCTCCCGGCCGTGCGCGGACACCCAGTTGGCCAGGTCCGGGCCCACGGGCACGATCTGGTTCGGGTTGATGTCCTCGTGGACCACGAAGTAGTGCTGCTTGATCTGCTCGAAGTCCACGGTGTCGCCGAAGCCCGGCGTCTGGAAGAGGTCCCGGGCGTAGCCCCACAGGTGGGGCATCTCGGTGAGCTTGTTGCGCGAGCACTTGAAGTGCGAGTGGTAGACCGGGTCGAAGCGCACCAGGGTGGTGAACAGCCGCACGTCCGCCTCGGTGATGTGCTCCCCCATGAGGTAGCGGCGGGTCGAGAGGCGGTCCTCGAGCCAGTCCATGGCGACCCACAGCCGCTCGTAGGCCTTCTCGTGGGCGCGCTGGGAGCCGGCGAAGCCGCACCGGTAGACCCCGTTGTTGACCTCGGTGTAGACCCGCTGCATGACCTCGCGCATCTCGTCCTCGAGATCGGCCGGCCAGAGGTCGGGGGCGCCCTCGCGGTGGAAGGCGCCCCACTCCTTGGCGAGGTCCTCCGTGATCTGCGGGAAGTCGTTGGTCACCACCTGGCCGCTCGCGATCTCCACGACCGCCGGCACGGTGATGCCCCGCGGGTAGTCGGGGTAGCGGGCGAAGTACGCCTCCTGGAGCCGCTCGATGCCCAGCACCGGGTCCCTGCCGTCCGCGTCGAGGTCGAAGGTCCACGACCGGACGTCGTGGACGGGACCGGGCAGCCCCACGGAGAGGGCGTCCTCGAGCCCCAGGAGCCGTCGCACGATGAGGGTGCGGTTGGCCCAGGGGCAGGCCCGCGCGGCGACGAGCCGGTAGCGGCCGGCCTCGACGGGCCAGGCCCGCGCCCCCTCGGGCACGTCGGCGCGCGCCGGGTCGCGGACGATACGGTCCTCGATGTAGGCGGTGTCCCGGGTGAACTCCTCGCCGGGATGCACGTAGGCGCCGGCGGTGCTGTGCTCGGACCGCTGGGTGCTGCGCTGTGACATGGTGGCTCCTCGCGGTGCGGCGGGACGGGGCGCCACCGGCCGGGACGACGGTCGGCGGCGGGACGGCCGCACCTCCCGCCCCTCGGTTTTGATGATATGTCAATCACAGAGAGGGCGCCAGCGGGAGCTCCCGTCGGAGGCGAGGTCTACAGTGGAGGCGTCCGGCACCCTCACACCACGGAAACAGCCCGCCCATGAGCACCCACGGCAACGAGCCCGAGTACGGCCAGCGCCTTCCCCCGCAGCACGTCCCGCCCCGGACCGCGCCCCGGGCGGCCCGCGGGCCTGCGACCTCGCCCCGGGCCGCCCGGCGGATGGCGCGCGGGCTCTCCTTCACCCTCGTCCTGCTGGGCCTCCTGCTCGGCGGCGGACTCGCCGCCCTGGGCCACGCGTGGGGGTGGGCGGTCGGAGCGCTGCTCGGGCTGCCCGGGCTCGCGGGCTTCGTCGTCGTCCAGGCCCAGCTGCACCCGGCCCTCCGGGACGCCTCGGTGCCCCCGCTGCGGAGCCGCTCGAAGCTGTGGCTCGTCCCCGCCGCCCTGCTGCTGCTGGGCCTCCTGCCCCTCGCCGGGGTGTTCGCTGTCCAGCCGCTGCTGGCGGGCACCACGGGTGCGCACCTGGCCGACGAGTACGTCAGCGTCCTGGTCGTCTCGGGGATGACGCTGGTCGTCGCGGCCGGCCTGGGCTTCGGACTCGTCGCCATGGCCTCGTTCACCCCGGTCGACGACGACGACTCTCCGCTGCGCCCCACCGGCTACGCCGAGCGGCTCCGGCGGCCCGCGCGCGGGCCCGGCGACCTCTACGACTCGGAGTGGATCCACCGCCGCCCGGCACGGTACGGCCGCGACGCCGGCGACCGCCCGGACCCGCCGGAGGACCCTGTCGGCGGTTGACATTTGTTGACACGTCAATTTATAGTGGGGGTTTTCCCGCGCCACGAGAGGACCGCCGCATGAGCCACCCGGAGACCGACGAGGTCAACTGGCTGTCCGACGAGGAGCAGCGCGTCTGGCGCGGCTTCCTGGCCCTGAGCCGCGGCATGCAGACCGCGGTGGACCGCCAGCTGTCCCGGGACAGCGCGCTGTCCGGCTCGGAGTACGAGGTCCTCGTCCAGCTGTCCGAGAGCAGCACCGGCGTGATCCGCTCCCGCGACCTGCTCCACGAGCTCGGCTGGGAGCGCAGCCGCCTCTCCCACCTGCTCTCCCGCATGGCCCGGCGCGGGCTGCTCGAACGGCTGCCGTGCGACAGCGACGCCCGCGGCCTCGACGTGCGGATCACCCCGGAGGGGCGGCGTGCCATCGAGGCCTCCGCCCCCGGCCACCTGGAGCTCGTGCGGGCGGCGCTGATCGACCACCTGACCCGGGAGGAGATGGACGCGCTGCTCTCCGTCTCCGGCAAGGTGCTCCCCCGGCTCGAGGAGCTAGGGCTGTGCTGACGCCGGGCGCCTGAGCCGCCCACCGGCCGAGGCCGTCCGCGGCCCGGAACCGCCCCGGGCAGGGGACAGGCCCTGCCGCATGGGGGGATCGGCAGGGCCTGTCAGGCATCCCGATCGGGGGAATGGGACACCAGTCGCCGGCAGGAACCATCCGGAGGCAGATGGGGGGATCACCTCCGGGCCATCGCCGACGACAGATTTACCTTAGACCCAGTGATCTGCATGAGCAAGCCACCTGTGCGTTTTGTGTCCTCGACGGCCGCGGCGGCCCGGGAGGCGACTTCGGGAGCGCTCGGCGCCGTGGCCGGACGGCCCGGCCGGGACACAGGAGCACCCCCGCGGGCCGAGGCCTGTGGGGGTGCTCCTGTGCGCCGCGGGCGGCGCGCCCGCGGCCGGCGTCCTACTTGGTCTGGCCCTCCTTGGCGAGGACGTAGTCGTAGACGACCTCTTCGCCCGCGCCGCCGTCGGTGCGCGGCTTCGGGTCCAGCATCAGCTCGGGCTTGACCGCCGAGGCGATGTCGTCCGCGTTGTGCGGGTCGCCGGGGAAGTACAGCTGCTGGGTGACCAGCTGGTGGCCCGGGGCCGAGACCTTGATGTGGATGTGCGCCGGGCGCCAGGCGTGCCAGCCGGCCGCACCGATGAGCTGCCCGCAGGCCCCGTCGGTGGGGATCTGGTACGGGGCCGGGCGCTTGGTGTTGATCTCGAAGTACCCGTTCTCGTCGGCCTTCACCGTGCCGCGGAAGAGCCACTCGGGCAGCTCCGGGGCGTACTGGGAGTAGAAGCCGTTGGCGTCGGCGTGCCAGATCTCCACCTGGGCGCCCTGCAGCGGGTTGCCGTCGGTGTCGGTGAACCGGCCCTTGAACAGCAGCGGGGTGCCGGGCTCGTCCTCGCGCATCTGCAGGGTCGCGGGAGTGGGCAGCACCGGGGAGTCCGGCACGTAGTAGGGGCCCTCGATGGTGCCGACGGCGCCGGGGCGCTCCTGGGAGTTGACGTCCTCGATGGTGTGCTCCAGCCACACGTCCAGGAACAGCGGCCACTCCCCGTCGGTGCCGACCTTGATCAGCCACGCCTTCAGCGCGTTGTACTCCTCGTAGGTGACCTGGTGCTCGACCGCGATGTCGTTGATCGCCTTGATCGCCGCACCGGCCAGCAGGGACACCCGCTCCTTCGGCACGTCCAGCTTCGCCAGCTTGCCCGAGGCGGTGAACCGCTCGGTCGCCTTGGACCCGGCCTCGACCGCGGTGCCCTCGTTCTCCTTGCGCGTTGCCGCGTGGGTCTCCGTCATGGTGTGCTCCACATTCCTCGTTGAACGGTGATCAGGGACGCCCCTCGTGCCCGCCGCTCCCGACGCGGCTCGCGGCCGCCGGCTCGGGCCCTCCGGCTGTGACACCGGACACGTCGACGTCTCCACCAGCCTAGGGGCGCGATCAGGACGCGACAAATATCAATTGGGCGTCTTTTCTGCACCCAATACGGCATAAACACCCCCTGGGTTACTCCTAGGGGTTTGCCTGATGTGAGCGGAGTCACGGCGCGCCAGACTGGCTCCGTACCGTCCGGCAGGAGCCGGTCGCAGACTTCGGCCCGCACGTCCCGAGCAGACGTCCCGCCCAGACATCCCGAGCAGGCGGCCCGACCAGGTAGCCCGACCAGAAGGAGCACGTCATGACCGAGAACCTGACCCACGTCCGCGAGGTCCTCTCCGACGCCGTGGTGGACGACCGCGAGAACGGGCTCATCCGGGCCAAGCGGGAGATCTTCACCGACCAGGAGATCTTCGAGCTGGAGATGAAGTACATCTTCGAGGGCAACTGGGTGTACCTGGCCCACGAGTCGCAGATCCCCAACGTGGGCGACTACTTCACCACCTACATCGGCCGCACCCCGGTGGTCATCACCCGTGACAAGGAGGAGAAGCTGAACTGCATCGTCAACGCGTGCTCCCACCGCGGTGCGATGCTCTGCCGGCGCAAGACGGACAACCGCACCACCTTCACCTGCCCCTTCCACGGGTGGACGTTCAAGAACTCCGGCGAGCTGCTCAAGGTCAAGGACGGCCGCAACGGCGGCTACCCGGAGAACTTCAACAAGGAGGGCTCGCACGACCTGACGAAGGTCGCCCGCTTCGAGTCCTACCGCGGCTTCCTGTTCGGCTCCCTCAACCCGGACGTGCTGCCCCTCGAGGAGCACCTGGGCGACGCCACCACGGTGATCGACTCGATCGTGGACCAGTCCCCCGCGGGCCTCGAGGTGCTGCGCGGTGCCTCGACCTACACCTACGACGGCAACTGGAAGGTCCAGGCGGAGAACGGCGCCGACGGCTACCACGTGACCTCGGTGCACTGGAACTACGCCGCGACCACCGCCCGCCGCACCGCCGGCGACTCCGCCAACAAGACCAAGGCCATGGACGCCGGCAAGTGGGGCAAGGTCAAGGGCGGGTTCTACTCCTACGAGCACGGCCACCTGCTGCTGTGGCAGGAGTGGACGAACCCGCAGGACCGCCCGCTGTGGGACCGCCGCGAGGAGCTCGTCGACAAGTACGGCGAGGAGATGGCGAACTTCATGATCAACATCTCGCGCAACCTGTGCCTGTACCCGAACGTGTACATCATGGACCAGTTCTCCTCGCAGATCCGCCACTTCCGGCCGATCTCCGCGGACCAGACCGAGGTCACCATCTACTGCATCGCTCCCAAGGGCGAGTCCCAGGAGAACCGCTCCAAGCGCATCCGCCAGTACGAGGACTTCTTCAACGCGACGGGCATGGCGACCCCGGACGACCTCGAGGAGTTCCGCTCCTGCAACAAGACCTACTGGGCCACCTCCGCCCCGTGGAACGACATGTCCCGCGGCGCCGCGCACGAGATCCAGGGCCCGGACGAGCAGGCCCAGGCCCTCGGCATGACCCGGGTCATCGCCTCCGGTGTGCGCACCGAGGACGAGGGCCTGTACCCCGTCCAGCACGGCTTCTGGAAGGACGTCATGGACAAGGGTCTGGCCGCGGAGGAGCGCGCCGCCGCGCAGTCCGCCCCCGTGACCGCCTGACCCGGACTCCCCCGAACCACAGAAAGAGTG
Organism: Kocuria sp. CCUG 69068; assembly: GCF_020833785.1. NCBI lineage: Bacteria > Bacillati > Actinomycetota > Actinomycetes > Micrococcales > Micrococcaceae > Kocuria > Kocuria sp. CCUG 69068. The sequence continues at coordinate 11,325 of NZ_PDDL01000051.1, read as the reverse complement.
CAGAACACCATGACCAACCTGCTGAACCCCCTGGCGGCGCTGAAGACCGCCGAGGAGATCGCGACCCTCGAGACCGTGCGCGCGTTCCTCTACAAGGAGGCACGCCTGCTGGACGACCGGCAGTTCGACGAGTGGCTCGAGTGCTACCACCCGGACTCCGAGTTCTGGATGCCGTCCTGGGACGACGACGACCGGCTGACCGAGGACCCCCAGAACGAGATCTCCCTGATCTACTACGACAACCGCGGCGGCATCGAGGACCGCGTGTTCCGCATCAAGACGGACCGCTCCTCCGCCACGTCCCTGCCGGACCCCCGCACCGGGCACAACATCACCGACGTGGAGGTCCTCGAGCACGACGGCGACCGGGTGCAGGTCCGCTTCAACTGGTTCACGCTGTACTTCCGCTACAACACGACGGACACGTACTTCGGCACCAGCTTCTACACGATCGACCTCTCGGGCGACGAGCCGCTGATCCTGAAGAAGAAGGTCGTCCTGAAGAACGACTACATCCACCACGTCGTGGACGTCTACATGATCTGACGCCGGCCGTGGCCGGTCCCGCGCCGGGGCCGGCCACGACGGACCGTCCGCACTCCGTGCTCACCGAGCACCCCCCGCACTTCCCACGGGCCGCGACGACGCGGCCCCCCCCACCCAGGAGGAAATCATGGGCCACCAGGTAGCCCTCAGCTTCGAGGACGGCGTCACGAAGGTCGTCAAGGTCGGCGACTACGAGACCGTCCTCGACGCCGCCTACAAGGCGCGCATCAACATTCCCGCGGACTGCCGGGACGGCGCCTGCGGCACCTGCAAGGCCTTCTGCGACTCCGGCTCCTTCGACCCCGGGGACTTCATCGACGACGCCATGACCGAGGATGAGCTCGAGAAGGGCTACCTGCTGACCTGCCAGGCCGTCCCCGAGTCCGACATGGCCATCCAGATCCCGGCGACCGCCGAGTCCGCGAAGACCTCCGCGGCCACGTACACCTCCACGCTCCAGGAGCTGGACAAGCACTCCGAGACGACGATCTCCTTCACCCTCGACGTCGAGAAGCGGGAGGACCTCGCGTTCCTGCCCGGCCAGTACGTCAACATCAAGGTGCCCGGCACCGACGCCGAGCGCTCCTACTCCTTCAGCAGCGGCCCCGAGGTGGAGGGCGCGGCCTTCATGGTCCGCATCACCCCGCAGGGCGCGATGTCCGAGTACCTGCGCGACCGCGCCCAGGTCGGCGACACCGTCGAGTTCAGCGGCCCCTACGGCTCGTTCTTCCTGCGCGAGCCCAAGCGCCCCCTGCTGCTGCTCGCCGGGGGCACCGGCCTGGCCCCGCTCCTGTCGATCCTCGAGAAGCTCGCCGAGAACCCGCCCAGCACCCCCGTGCACCTCATCTACGGCGTGACCCGCGAGGCCGACATCGTGGGCCTGGACCGGCTCCGCGCCTACGAGGCGAAGCTGCCGGACTTCACCTGGGACCACATCGCCTCGGAGGAGGGCACCTCCGCCCCCCACACCGGCTACGTCACCCAGATCATCGAGCCGGCCCACCTCAACGACGGCGACGTCGACATCTACCTGTGCGGCCCGCCCCCCATGGTCAACGCCGTCTCCGCGTGGCTGGACCGCGAGGGGATCGAGCCCGCCAACTTCTACTTCGAGCGCTTCGCGCCGAAGGAGACCACCGGCGGCGACGCCGAGACCGGTGCGCCGCCCTCCCCCGAGACGATCGCCGCCGAGGGGGACACCATGACCCGCTCCGAGGCGCTCTCCTCGCTGGAGACCGGCCGGCTGGAGTTCCGCAAGGAGGACAGCTTCGCCCACCTCGACGCCCGCATGGGCCTCGAGCTCGCCGTCACCGAGCTCGTGATGGGCCGGCTGACCGAGGAGCAGCTGGAGCAGTTCCGGCGCCTCGCCGAGGCCACCACGCGCTCCGTGGGCGCGGGCACCGTGCAGGACCCCGAGGAGTACGTGCGGACCAACGAGGAGTACCACGAGTACCTCTTCATGGTCTGCGACAACCCCACGCTGCTGGAGTCCTACCGCCGGCTCGACGTGCGCGAGCAGATGGCCGCGACCTTCGAGCGGGGCACGGAGATCTTCGCCCGGGTCGCCCAGGACCACCTGGACGTCGTCGAGGCCTTCGAGCGCAACGACAAGGAGCGCGCCCGCGAGGTCATCATGGCCCACGCCCGCGACGCCAAGCAGACCATGTCCACGGCGATCGACGCCAAGGAGGCCGGCCGCTGATGGGCGCACCGTACGCGGGACAGTTCCTCACCCCGGGCCGCTTCGCCGGCAGGGTGGCGGTCGTGACCGGCGCCGCGCAGGGCATCGGGCAGAAGGTGGCCGAGCGGATCGGCGCCGAGGGCGGCGCCGTCGTCCTCGTGGACCGCGCCGAGCTGGTGCACGACGTGGCGCAGGGCATCGTCCGCGCCGCCGAGGCCTCGGGCTCGGGCGGTGCCGCCACGTCCGTGACCGCCGACCTCGAGACCTGGGCCGGGGCCCAGCAGGCCGTCGAGGCCGCGCTCGCGGCCCACGGCCGGGTGGACGTGCTCGTCAACAACGTGGGCGGCACCATCTGGGCCCGCCCCTACGAGGAGTACGACGAGGAGAAGATCGAGAAGGAGATCCGCCGCTCGCTCTTCCCCACCCTGTGGTCCTGCCGCGCGGTGCTCCCGGCCATGCTCGAGCAGGGCTCGGGCACGATCGTCAACGTCTCCTCGGTGGCCACCCGCGGCATGCACCGGGTGCCCTACGCCGCGGCGAAGGGCGGGGTGAACGCGCTGACCCAGTCCCTGGCCATGGAGGTCGCCGGCCGCGGGATCCGCGTGGTCGCCACCGCCCCCGGCGGCACGGAGGCCCCGCCCCGCAGGGTCAAGCGCGGCCCCGAGGCCGAGAGCGCCCAGGAGCGGGCCTGGTACCAGGTGATCGTCGACCAGACCGTGGACTCCTCGTTCGTGAAGCGCTACGGCACGCTCGACGAGCAGGCCGCGCCCATCGTGTTCCTCGCCTCCGACGAGGCCTCCTACGTCACCGGCAGCGTCCTGCCGGTCGCCGGCGGGGACCTCGGCTGAGCCGCCTCCGGGCGGACGCCCGCCGCCGTGGCCGCGCCCCCTCCACGGGTAGACTCGCGGCCATGACGGCGGGCCTGCAGCACGGAGAACCCGGCGAGGAGCTCCCGCTGGTCGGGCGGGCGGCCGCGCTCGAGGAGCTCCTCGAGGTCCTGCGGACCGTGCGCAAGGGCCACGTCCGCACCGTGGTGCTCGAGGGTCCGCTGGGCTCGGGCAAGACGGCCCTGCTCGAGCTGTTCCTCGACCACTGCCGCTCCGCCGCGCGCGGCGTCCGCGTGCTCAGCGCCACCGGCGACGAGTGGGAGTCCCAGCTCGCCCTGGCCGGGTACAGCCAGCTCATGCTCGCCACGCCCCTGCGCTCCTCCCGGGGCTTCGACGGCGAGCCCGCGCCGCCCTCGGCCCCGGTCGCGGAGCTGAGCCCCGCGCAGGCCGTGAACTACGCCGCCACCCTGAGCACCCACCTCGAGAGCCTGCAGACCCGCGGCAGCGTGGTGGTCACCGTCGACGACGCCCACCGGCTGGACGAGCAGACCCTGCGGATCCTGGTGTTCGTGATGCGCCGGCTGCACGGCAAGCGCGTCATGTTCGTGCTGACCCTCGACCCGGCGCAGGCGTGGCACGTCCCGGCCGGGGTGCTCGACTTCCTCACCGGCCACCAGGTCCAGCGCCTCCCCCTCGAGCCCCTCGGGGCGGAGGAGGTCCGGGCCGCGGCCCGGCAGTTCTTCGGCCTCGACCTCGGCGCGACCGCCGCGCACCGGCTCGTCCGGCACACCGGCGGGCTCCCCCAGCAGGTGCTCGAGCTGCTGCGCGAGCTGCCCGAGGACACCTGGCACTCCTGGTTCGCGGACCTGCCGGCGAGCTCCCGGGTGCGCGCCCGCGTGCACAGCGTCCTCACCGGGGCCTCGCCCGGCCTGATCCGCACGGCCGAGGCCGTCTCCGTGCTGGGGCGCAGCGCGGGCCTGTCCGAGGTGGCCCACGTCAGCGGGGTGGACGCCCTGATGGACGCCCTCGACGAGGGCCACCGCGCCGGGCTGCTGGACCTCTCCGTGGACCAGGCCCGCTCGGTCGTGCAGTTCTTCGAGCCGGGCGCCGCGGAGGCCGTCTACGGGCTGATCGTGCCGAGCCGGCGGATCGCGCTGCACCGGCGGTCCGCGACCGTGGTGCAGGAGGAGGGCGAGCGGCTCGGCCACCGCGTCTCGGCCACCCCGGGGCCCGACGAGCCGCTGGCCGTGGAGCTCGAGGCCTTCGCCGCGCGGCAGGCGATGGTGGGCGCCTGGCAGGACGTCGCCACGGCGCTGTTCTCGGCGTCCCGGCTCTCCGCGGACACGCGCGCCCGCAACGACCGTCTGCTCCGGGCCGTGGACGCCCTGGTCGGCTCGGGCAACATCGCCCAGGCCGGCATGTGGGCGGCCGCCGTGGACGCCATGCCGTCCTCCCCGCTGCGCTCGTCGGTGCTCGGCTACCTCTCCACGGTGTCCGGGCAGAACCGCAGCGCGCAGACCCAGCTCGAGATGGCCTGGCGCACGAGCAACCGGCAGCGGGACCCCGCGGCCGCCGCGCAGATCGCCCAGCGCTTCGTGCTGCACGGCGTGGCCTCCTGGGACGGACCCGTCATCACCCGGTGGGCGGAGACCGCGATGTCCCTCACCGCCCCCGGCACCCCCGCCCACATCGAGTCCGAGGCGATCTACGGCCTGGGCCTCTTCGCCCAGGGGCGGCTGCGGGAGGCCGAGGCCTCCTACGAGCGCGCCTTCGAGCACGCGGCGGAGAACGCCCAGAAGCAGCGCGTCCAGATGGGCGCCGGGTGGCTCGCGCTGCGCGCCGACGACGTCGAGACGGCGCTCGTCAACTTCCAGGCGGCCGCCCCCACCGAGTACCGGGGCGGGTCCCTGCGGATCTCCCTGTGGGCGGAGGCCTGGCTGGCCCGCACCCAGCTGGTCCTGGGCGACTGGGACGCCGCGGCGGCCACCGTCTCCCGCGCCTCGGTGCGCCTCGAGACCTCGCAGATGCCGCTCATCCGCCCGCTCCTGTACTGGACCGCCGCGGAGCTGTGGTCGATGCGCGGGGACTGGGACCGGGCCCGCCACTACGTCTCCCAGGCCGCCGTGCAGCCGGGCACCTACCGGGCCATGCAGGTCCCGGCCAGTCTCGCGCGGGCCCGCTTCCACGAGGCCCGCGCGGACTACGAGAGCGCGCTGGGGGTGCTGCAGCCGCTGACGGACCTCGACCCGTGGACCGACGAGCGGGTCTCCTTCTGGCCGTGGCAGGACACCTACGTCAACGCCCTCGTGATGACCGACCGGCTCGAGGACGCGGACGCGTTCCTCACCGCGTTCGAGCGCGTGCGCCGCGAGCGGCGGATCCCCTCCGACGACGCCCGCATCTCCTGGGCCCGGGGCCGGATCCTCGCCGCGCAGGGGGACCCGGACACGGCGCGGGAGCACTTCGAGGCGGCCCTGGGCCACCTGCGCGGGCTCAACCGCCCGTACCTGCGCGCCCGGATCAGCTTCGCCTTCGGGCAGAGCATGCGCCGTGCGGGCAAGCGGCGCCTGGCGTCCACCGTGCTGCGGACCGCGCGGGACCTCTACGACTCGCTGGGCGCCGCCACGTACGTGGAGCGCTGCGACCGCGAGCTGAAGGCGACCGGTCTCGACGTCGGGAACCTGCCGGACCCCTCCGACCCGGTGCTCGCGGCCGTGGGCCGCACCGCCGTGCAGCTCACCGCCCAGGAGCAGGCGGTGGCGGAGCTGGTCTCGGGCGGGGCCACCAACAAGGAGACCGCGCGGGCCCTGTTCCTCGCGGAGAAGACCGTCCAGTACCACCTGACGCGCATCTACGGGAAGCTGGGGATCCGCTCCCGCAGCGAGCTCGCCGCCCGCTACCGCACCCCCGACTGACCGTCCCGGGACGACCGCGAGGTGGCGGACGACGGCGACGGCCGGTGGCCGGGTCGCCGTCGTCCGCCACCTCGCGGGGCGGGCCGGTGCTACTTCACGTCGGAGGGGTGCTTGGCCAGGGGCACCACGGTGATGTCCATGTAGGGGAACAGCGGCAGGTTCTGCAGGATGTCGTGCAGCTCGTCGTGGGAGTCGACGTCGAAGACCGAGTAGTTGGCGTACTCGCCCACCACGCGCCAGATCTCGGGCCACTTCCCGGAGCGCTGCAGCTCCTGCGAGTAGGCCTTCTCGGTGGCCTTGATCTCCGCGGCCTCCTCGGCGGGCATGTCGGTGGGGAGGTCGATGTCCATGTGGACCAGGTACTTCACGGTGCGTCCTTCCGTCGGGATGGGTTCTCGGGCTGAGATCTCGTGCTGGGTTCCCGGGCCGGGTCTACCGGGCCGGGTCTACCGGTCGGTGCGGTAGCGGGTGAGCTTGTCCTCGTCCACGGCGGTGCCCACCCCGGGCACGTCCGGCACGCGGATCCGGCCGTCGGCGATGACCACGGGCTCGGCGAGGAGGTCGTCGGACATGTCCAGGAAGTTGGACAGCTCCCCGGCCCGCTTCGAGGTGTGGGCCAGGGCCGCGCCGAAGACCACGGAGGCGATCGTGCCGACCTGGGTGTCGATCTGGTTGCCCACGTAGACGTCCACCCCCATGCCCTCGGCCATGCCCACGATCTTCGCGGCCTCGGTGAAGCCGGAGCGGGCGGTCTTCACCGCCAGCAGGTTCGCGCCGCCGGTGAGGATCTCCTTGGCGGCCTCCCCCAGGTTCGGGGCGGACTCGTCGGCGGCGATGGGGATCGTCGAGCGCTCCACCAGGCGGCGGCGGCCGAGCACCTCGCGGGCGTCGTCGGGCTCCTCGAGGAACTGCAGGCCCAGGTCGGCCGTGCGGCGCAGCACCTCCATGGCCTCGTTGGCGGACCAGCCGCGGTTGGCGTCCATGTAGAGCTCGGCGTCCTCGCCCAGGCCCTCGCGCAGCACGGCCGCGGCCTCGACGTCGAGGCCGATCGGGTGCCGGCCGGTCTTGAGCTTGAACGTGGTGATGCCGTAGGTCTCGCGGAACTGAAGGGCGAGGTCCAGCAGCTCCTGGGCCGGCTTGAAGCCCAGCATGTGGGAGACCCGCATGGAGTCGGTGAACCCGCCCAGCAGCCTGGTCACCGGCTGCCCGAGGAACTGGCCGATGACGTCCCACAGGGCGATGTCCACGGCGCCCTTGGCGGTCTGGTTGTGGACGGTGCGGGCCAGCACGGCCTGGACCTTCTCGCGGTCGAGGACGTCCAGGCCCACCAGCTGCGGGGCGAAGAGGTCCTCGACGACGGCCACGATCGACTTCTGGGTCTCGCCGTAGGTGTAGGGCCGCGGCGGGGTGTCGGCGGTGCCCACGATCCCGTCGTCGGTGGTGATCCGCACCAGCACGTGGTCCGCCTCGTGGACGGCGCCCGAGGCGAAGTGCAGCGGGTGGACGTAGGGGATCGAGTAGGGGATCGCCTCGACGGTCGCGATCTTCATGGGCGGGCGGGCCTTTCCTGGGCGGGCGGGACGGGCGTGCCGCCGGGGGACCCGGGGGCGGCCTGGACGTCGACGACGAGGTCGATGAAGTTGTGCAGGAGCGCGGAGCGGTCCTCGCGCCGCCACGCGACGGCGAGCTCGATCTGCGGCGAGTGCTCGATGTCGCGGTAGACGACGCCCTCGAGCTGGAAGGCGCGCACCCCGGCGGGCACCACGGCCACCCCGCCGCCGGCGGCCACGAAGGACATCAGCGTGGACGTCTCCCCCGCCACCTGGGCGATCCGGGGCTGGAAGCCGGCCTGGCGGCAGAGGTCCGCGGCGGTGCGGTAGAGCACGGAGTCGGGCGGGTAGGTGATGAACTCCTGGTCCTGCAGCTCGTGCACGGCCACGGGCAGGTCCACGGCGAGGGCGCTGAAGGAGGGCAGCGCCACCACGAGCGGCTCGCGGGCGACCACCCGGTACTCGACGTCCGCAGAGGCCACGGGCGGGCGCAGGAGGGCGGCGTCGAGGGTGTGCTCCCGCAGCCCCTCCTCCATGGCGGGGGTCAGCATCTCGCCGTGCAGCGCCAGGGACAGCCCGGGCATCGTCTCCTTCGCCCGCCGCACGACCTGCGGCATCACCCCGTAGGTGGCCGAGCCGGAGAAGCCGACCCGCAGCACACCCGTGGCCCCCTGCCCCACCTGGTAGACGTCGGCCTTGAGGGCCTCGATCTCGTTGATGATCCGCCGCCCCCGGTCCAGGAGCACCTGGCCGGCGGCGGTGAGGTCCACCCGCCGGGTGGTCCGGTCCAGCAGCCGCACGCCGAGCTGCTCCTCGAGCTGGCGGATCTGCTGGGACAGCGGCGGCTGGGCCATGTGCAGGCGCTTGGCGGCGCGGCCGAAGTGGCGCTCCTCGGCCACGGCGATGAAGTAGTTGAGCTGCCGGATCTCCATCGTGGCACCTGGCCCTTCCGCTCGGTCGGAGGGGTCGTCGTCGACCGCCACCCGTCGTATTGATCCACAGAGTACACCCAAAATGCTCCATTAGGACATCCGTGACCCCTAATCGACTCTGCTGCCGCCGTGCGTTGCGGGCCGCGCCCTGTGCCCGCGGCCCGTCGAGGTGGTGCAATGGGGCCATGCGCACCGACATCACCGCCGACCGGCACGGCTCCTTCGCCCGGGCGGTCAAGTCCCTCGTGGTCCCCCGCCCCATTGCGTGGGTCAGCTCCCGCTCGGCCGCAGGCGTCGACAACCTGGCCCCGCACTCGTTCTTCACGGTCGCCTCGGAGAACCCCACGATCGTCCAGTTCGTCTCGGTCGGCGAGAAGGACAGCCTCCGCAACATCCGGCAGACCGGGGAGTTCGTGGTCAGCTTCGCGCCCGAGGGGCTGTTCGAGCGGATCAACGCGACCAGCACCGACTACCCTCCCGAGATCAGCGAATTCGACGCCGTGAGCCTGACCCGTGAGCCCTCGCTCACCGTGGCCGTCCCCCGCGTGGCCGAGTCCCCCGCCGCCATCGAGTGCCGGCTGCACACGGACCCCATCCCCGTGGGCAACTGCTTCCTGGTCCTCGGCGAGGTCACGCACGTGGTCGTGGACGAGGAGGACATGGACGAGCGGGGCCCGGTTGTGCGGACGCTGCGCCCGATCGCGCGGCTCGGGCGCGACGAGTGGGGCGAGCTGGGCCGGATCCGGTCGATCCGAAGGGTCCCCTACCGGGACGTCGCCCCGGAGGCGGACCTGCCCTGAGCCCCCGGGCTCAGAGCCGCACGCCCGTGCGCCGCAGCTGCTCGCGGACCTCCCGGCGCTGGATCTTGCCGAGCATCGTGCGCGGGAGCTCTTCCACGGCCACGATCCGCCGGGGGACCTTGTAGCGGGCCAGGCCCGCCCAGCAGTGCTCGCGCAGGGCCGCCTCGTCGAGCTCGGCGCCCGGCACGAGGGTCACGGCGGCGACGACCACCTCGCTGCCGCTGGGGTCGGCGAGCCCCACCACCGCGGCGTCCGCCACGGCGCGGTGCCGGCGCAGCGTGTCCTCGACCTCGCTGGGGGCCACGTTGAACCCTCCGGTGATCACGACCTCCTTGAGCCGGTCGACCACCTGCAGGAACCCGTCCTCGTCGACGGTGACGATGTCGCCGGTGCGCAGCCACCCGTCGTCCGTGAGCGTCCGGGCGGTCTCGTCGGGGCGCTTCCAGTACCCCTGGAAGACCTGCGGGCCCCGCACCCAGAGCTCCCCGGGGTGTTCCGGGGGGACGTCCTCGAGGGTGTCCGGGTCGACGAGCCGGATGTCGGTGGACGGGAACGGGATCCCGATGGAGCCCGCCCGGCGGGAGTCGTTGAGCGGGTTGCAGGCCACCAGCGGGGAGCACTCGGTCAGTCCGTAGCCCTCGATCAGGATCCCCCCGGTGGCCCGCTCCCACTGCTCCACGAGCGGGACCGGCAGGCTCATGGCCCCGGAGACGGCCACCGGGATGCCGCGCAGGTCCACGCCCTGCTCCGGTGCGGCGTCGAGGAGCTTCTGGTACACCGGCGGCACCGCGGGCAGCACCGTGGGGCGGGCGCGCTTCATCGCCCCGAGGATCAGGTCCGCGCGCACGGTCGGGAAGAGCACGAGCCGCGCGCCGAGGGACATCGCGAACGTCACGCCCAGGGTCAGGCCGAAGGCGTGGAAGAGCGGCAGCACGCCGTGCACCACCTCGCGCTCGCCGGAGCCGAGCCAGTGCCGGCCCATGAGGGCGTTGGACTCGAGGTTGCGGTGCGTGAGCATCGCCCCCTTGGGCAGCCCGGTGGTGCCGGAGGTGTACTGCAGCAGCGCGAGGTCGTGCGCGGCGGGCCGCGGGTGCTCCGCGGCGATCGGGGCGGAGGCCAGCAGCTCCCGCCAGGGGATCGTGCCCGGGGCGGGGCCGGTGAGCTGCGTGCGGGAGGCGCGTGCGCCCGGCAGCGGCAGGCGCAGGGCCAGCCGCTTCGGCCGCGGCATCGCGGCGGTGATGTCCACGGACACGACCGCGTCGACCCGCAGGTCCGCGGGCAGGGAGCGCACCCGCTCGGCCGCCCGGTCCCAGACGATCGCCACGCGCGCCCCGTGGTCCTCGAACTGGTGGCGCAGCTCCGGGGCCGTGTAGAGCGGGTTGTGCTCGACGACGACGGCGCCCAGGCGCAGCACCGCGTAGAACGCCACGACGTGCTGCGGGCAGTTGGGCAGGACGATCGCGATCCGGTCCCCGCGGCCCACGCCCAGCCGGCGCAGGCCCTCGGCCGCGCGGTCGACCTGCCGGCCCAGGGCGGCGTAGGAGGTCGTGGCCCCGAAGAACTCGAGCGCGGTGCTCGCGCCGTGGCGAGCGACGGAGCGCTCGAGCATGTGCACCAGGGACGTCTCCGGCAGGTCCAGGTCCGCGGGGACGCCCGGATCGTAGCTGGCGGTCCAGGGGCGGGCACGCAGGAACTCGCGGACGGTGTCGACAGGCATGGTCCCGACCCTACTCGGCGGCGGCGCCCGGCCGCCCGGCCGCGGCGACACCCCGTGCCGGACGGGACGGCTCACCGGGCCCGGTCCGGGAACCGGCCGTAGACTCCGGTGCCATGACGCCCTCCTCGACCCCCGGCTCGCCCTCCCCCGACGACCCGACGCCCTGGTCGGACACCGGTCCGCACGACTCCCCGGACGCCACCCGGCCGCTGCCCCCGGTCAGCCGGTTCGCCGCCCCGGCCGGCGGCGGCTCGCCGCACGACGCCCCCGAGGGGGGCGCCGGGAGCGGCGGGACCGAGGACTGGTCCTGGTACGACGACGAGGACGACCAGCACACCCGGCCGCTGCCGGCGGTGA